>NZ_JARESX010000013.1:0-129315 GCF_046026435.1 Paraburkholderia sp. RL17-381-BIF-C
GCCGGCTCGCGCAACTCATCAGCGCATTCGAAACGGCCGCCATCGACGCCGCCTCGCGCGAAAAACTGTCCGCCGTGGCCAAAGCAACCGCGATTCCCGTCCTCGGCATTACCGGGACAGGCGGCGCCGGCAAGTCGTCGCTCACCGATGAACTGATCCGCCGCTTTCGCCTCGACTACGGCGACGCTCTCACCATCGCCGTGCTCGCCATCGACCCGTCGCGCCGCAAGTCCGGCGGCGCGCTGCTGGGCGACCGCATCCGCATGAACGCTATCGGCGACTGGGGTGGCGGCGCGCGCGTGTACATGCGATCGATGGCGACGCGCGAAGCGTCGAGCGAAATCTCCGCCGCATTGCCCGACGCGCTGATGCTGTGCAAGGCAGCGGGCTTCGATCTGATCGTCGTCGAAACGTCCGGCATCGGTCAGGGCGACGCGGCGATCGTGCCGTTCGTCGACGAATCGCTGTATGTGATGACGCCGGAGTTCGGCGCGGCCAGCCAGTTGGAGAAGATCGACATGCTCGATTTTGCCGGCTTCGTCGCGATCAACAAGTTCGATCGCAAAGGCGCACCGGACGCGTTGCGTGACGTCGCCAAGCAGGTGCAGCGCAATCGCGGCGATTTCACGAAGTCGCTCGAAGCGATGCCGGTGTTCGGCACGATCGCCTCGCGCTTTAACGATGACGGCGTGACCGCGCTGTACCTGCACGTCGCCGAAGCGCTGCGCAAGCACGGCTTGCGTGTGGGCGGCGGCCGTCTGGCAGCGCCCAAAGGCCTGCGGTTTTCGAGCGGCCGCAACGCCATCGTGCCGCCGACGCGTGTGCGTTATCTGGCGGATATTGCGCAGACGGTTCACGCTTATCGCGAGCGCGCCGACGCGCAAGCACGCGTGGCGCGCGAGCGCTGGCAACTTATCGAGGCGCGCCGGATGCTCGGGGAGGCGGGGGCGGCTGCACGTGGAGTTGCAGTTGCGGGCTCAGGTTCAGCCGCAAGTGCAACCAATGATCCAAGCACAAACGCCGTTTCAGGCACAAACGCGCCTGCGAACTCAACCTCAACCGCAAGCCCAGAAACGACCACACCCGCTGCCACCGGCAACCAGAATCTCTCCCAACTCGACACCCTCATCACCCAACGCACCGCGGCACTCGGCGAACGCGAGCGCATCCTCCTCGACACCTGGCCGCAAACCGTCGCCGCCTATTCGGGCACCGAACACATCGTCCGCATTCGCGACCGCGAAATCCGCACCGCGCTTACCGTCACGACGCTGTCCGGCTCGGAAGTGCGCAAAGTCTCGCTGCCGAAATTCGTCGACCACGGCGAGATTCTGCGCTGGCTGATGCTCGACAATCTGCCTGGTTACTTTCCCTTCACCGCCGGCGTGTTCCCGTTCCGCCGCGAAAACGAAGATCCGACGCGGATGTTCGCCGGCGAAGGCGATCCGCAACGCACCAATCGTCGCTTCAAACTGCTCTCGGAAGGCATGCCGGCCAAGCGTCTGTCCACCGCGTTCGATTCGGTCACGCTCTACGGAGAAGAGCCGCACGAGCGCCCCGACATCTACGGCAAGGTGGGCAATTCGGGCGTTTCGGTGGCGACGCTCGACGATATGAAGACGCTCTACGACGGCTTCGACCTGTGCGCGCCGGAAACCTCGGTTTCCATGACGATCAACGGCCCGGCGCCGACCATTCTCGCGATGTTCTTCAACGTCGCGATCGATCAGCAGATCGCGCGCATGACGCAACAGCAAGGCCGCCCGCTCACGGACGACGAACTCGCCGCGACGCGCCGCGCGGCGCTGGAAAACGTGCGCGGCACCGTGCAGGCCGACATCCTGAAGGAAGACCAAGGCCAGAACACCTGCATCTTCTCGACCGAATTCAGCCTGAAGGTGATGGGCGATATTCAGGCGTACTTCGTCGAACACGGCGTGCGCAATTTCTATTCGGTGTCGATCTCCGGCTATCACATCGCCGAAGCCGGCGCGAACCCGATTTCGCAACTCGCGTACACGCTCGCGAACGGCTTCACCTATGTCGAGGCCTATCTCGCCCGCGGCATGTCGATCGACGAATTCGCGCCGAATCTGTCGTTTTTCTTTTCGAATGGCATGGACCCGGAATACACGGTGCTGGGCCGCGTCGCGCGACGCATCTGGGCCGTTGCCATGCGCGAGCGCTACGGCGCGAACGAACGCAGCCAGAAGCTCAAGTATCACGTGCAGACGTCGGGCCGCAGCCTGCACGCGCAGGAGATCGACTTCAACGATATCCGCACCACGCTGCAAGCGCTCATCGCGATTTACGACAACTGCAACTCGCTGCACACGAATGCCTTCGACGAAGCGATCACCACGCCCACGGAAGAGTCGGTGCGCCGCGCGGTGGCGATCCAGTTGATCATCAACCGTGAATGGGGGCTCGCGAAGAATCAGAATCCGAATCAGGGCAGCTTCGTGATCGAGGAACTGACTGACCTGGTGGAAGAGGCGGTGCTGGCCGAATTCGACCGGTTGACCGAGCGCGGCGGCGTGCTGGGCGCGATGGAAACGGGCTATCAGCGTGGACGCATCCAGGACGAGTCGATGTTGTACGAGCATCGCAAGCATGACGGCTCGTATCCGATCGTCGGCGTGAATACGTTTTTGAGCGCGCATCCGCATGAGGCGCCGCAGCCGATCGCGCTAGCCCGCTCCACCGACGACGAAAAACAGAGCCAGTTGCACCGTCTGCATGCATTCCAGGCGCAGCATCGCGAAGCGGCGCCTGCCGCGCTCGAACGCCTCAAGCGCGCGGTGATCGACGATCAAAACGTGTTCGCGGTGCTGATGGACGTCGTGCGTGTCTGCTCGCTTGGGCAGATCACGCACGCGTTGTTTGAAGTGGGCGGGCAGTATCGCCGCAACATGTGAGTCTTGCTGCGCGGCGATCGCTGCGGCTCGGCCTGACGGTCGGGCCTGACGGTCGGGCCTGACGGTCGGGCCTGAGGCGCGGGCCTGACGCGCGGCCGCAGCGAAATCTCCTCAGATGCGGCGCCTCAGCCGAGGCGCTCCAATGGGACGCTCAGCGCGCAATTCCCAGTCGCGCCTTCGCGTCGTTATATTCCTTCGTCAGACGCTGCACCAGTTCGCTCACGCTCGGCACGTCGTCCATCAGGCCGACGCCCTGGCCCGCGCCCCAGATGTCTTTCCACGCCTTCGCCTTGTCGCTGCCGAAGTTCATCTTGGTCTTGTCCGATTCCGGCAGCGCGTCCGGGTCCAGCCCCGCGTTCACGATACTTTCGCGGATGTAGTTGCCGTGCACGCCGGTGAACAGGTTCGTATAGATGATGTCGGACGCCGTGGAATTGACGATCGCCTGCTTGTAGCTGTCCACCGCGTGAGCTTCCTTGGTCGCGATGAAGCGCGTGCCCATGTAGGCGAGGTCCGCGCCCATGGCCTGCGCGGCGAGAATCGAGCCGCCGTTGGCGATCGAGCCCGACAGCACGATCGGGCCGTCGAACATGCGCCGCACTTCGCCGACCAGCGCGAACGGCGAGGTCGTACCCGCATGGCCGCCCGCGCCGGAGGCCACCAGGATCAGTCCGTCGACGCCCGCTTCCAGCGCCTTCTGCGCATGCCGCAGATTGATCACATCGTGCAGCACGATGCCGCCGTAACTATGCACGGCGTCGACGATTTCCCGCGCCGGCGCACGCAGGCTCGTGATGAAGATCGGCACCTTGTGTTCGACGCACACGCGCACGTCGTGTTCGAGCCGCGTATTCGACTGATGGACGATCTGGTTGACCGCTATCGGCCCGATGATCGCATCGGGGTTGGCCGCCTTGTGCTCGGCGAGCTGCGTCTGGATCTGCGTGAGCCATTCGTCGAGCAACTCGGCCGGGCGGGCATTCAGCGCAGGGAACGAGCCGACGATCCCCGCCTTGCATTGGGCCAGGACGAGTTCGGGATAGCTGACGATGAACATCGGCGAGGCGACGACGGGCAGCGCAAGTTTTTGCAGAACGGCGGGCAATGCCATAGTGCGAGTCTCCTGATTTGAGCAGACCGGTGCGTCGTTGCGCGCCCGGCGATGAATGAGTTTAGCGGCACATGGCTTGCGGCGCTTTTATCAGCCGCAGCCACCCGAATATTTAAGAACGGTCGTTCGATTATAGGCGAAGCGCCGTGCTTGCGTCCGGTCGCTGCGTTTGGAACAGTTGGAAGGAGTGTTCAGGTTCTATGCTTGCGTGGGCTGTCCCACCTCGCGCGGTCATATTGGGCTTCTACAATGCAGTGACTCCAAATCACAAAAGAGAGAGACGCCATGGCCTTCGAGAATTTCACGCCTTTTCGCGTCGCCGTGGGCGATGTCGATATTTTCGGAGTGAAGGGCGGAGCGGGGCCGCCTCTTCTGCTGCTGCACGGTCATCCGCAGTCGCATCTGATCTGGCAAAAGTGCGCAGCGCAACTGGCCGAACATTTCACCGTCATCGCAACCGACCTGCGCGGCTACGGCGCATCGGGCAAGCCGCCGAGCGACGCCACGCACACGCCGTATTCCAAGCGCGCAATGGCCGCCGATCAGGTTGCCGTGATGCGTCATTTCGGCTTCGAACGTTTTCTCGTGTGCGCCCACGATCGCGGCGCGCGCGTTGCGCACCGCATGGCGCTCGACCACAGCGACGCCGTCGAGCGTCTGATGCTGCTCGATATCGCGCCGACGCTCGCGATGTACGAAGCCACCGACCGCGCCTTTGCGACGCACTATTTCCACTGGTTCTTCCTGATCCAGCCGGAGCCGCTGCCCGAGACGCTGATCGGCGCGAACGCGACGGCCTATGTCGACGCGGTGGTGGGCAGCCGTCACGCGGGTCTGGCGCCGTTCGAGCCCGCCGCGCTCGAAGCCTATCGGTCGGCGCTGGCCGAACCGGGCGCCGTGCACGCGATGTGCGAGGACTACCGCGCGTCGGCGAGCATCGACCTGGAGCACGACCGGGCCGATATCGAACGAGGTCACAAGATCGGCTGTCCGCTGCGCGTGCTATGGGGCGACAAGGGTGTGATCGAGAAGTGCTTTGACGCGCTGGCGGAATGGCGCGTTGTGGCGCGCGACGTGAGTGGCCGCGCGTTGCCTTGCGGGCATTACATCCCCGAGGAAGCGTCGAGCGAACTGGTCGCCGAGATGCTGTCTTTCTTCGAAGCGGTCGAACAGTAAGTCAGCCGCTTCGTTCTCTCCGGTCTGCCGCGCATGCGCACCCGCGCTTCGTCTAGCCGAGCGGCGGCAAGCGGCGCGCGACCGGCGTCGACTTGACGATGGCGGAACTGGTCTCCGCGCGCTCGGCGACTTTCGTCAGAATCTCGTCGAGCTGCTCGATCGAGTGGAGGTACAGGCGGCAGATGAAACAATCGTCACCCGTCACCTTGTCGCACTCGACGAACTCCGGAATCCGCCGGATCACTTCTTCCACGAGATGCAACTGACCGGGCAGCGGCTTCACGCGCACGATGGCCTGCAACGTGTAGCCGAGGGCGCGCGGATCGATGTGCACCGTAAAGCGCTCGATCACGCCTTGCGCTTCGAGCCTGCGCACGCGCTCCGCCGTACTCGGCGCCGACAGTCCGACCAGACGCGCCAGTTCGCTGACCGGCTGACGGGCGTCTTCCGCCAGCGCGGCGAGTAGTGCGCGGTCCGTCTGGTCGAGTGGGGCAGGTGCCGAAGGAGTAAGGCGTTTGGTCATGACGGCCTTCGATTATTAGGTTCCATCGCGGTAGTGCTTAAGTTTAGCCATGTATTCGGGCGATCGGATTAATTACACTGCTGGTCGTGCAGGAATCAATTCGAGGATTGAATCATGGCGTCAAACGAAATTCGCCGCGGAGCCGCGGAAATGACCATGGCCATGCTGATGTCCGGCACCATCGGCTGGCTCGTGGTGTCGTCGCAGCAAGGCCCGTTCAATGTCGTGTTTTTCCGCTGCATTTTCGGCGGCGCGACGCTGGCGCTCGTCTGTGCGGTGCTGGGTTTGTTCCGGCGCCAGCTCTTCTCGTGGAAGATGCTCGGCCTCGCCTTGCTCGGCGGGGCGGCGATCGTCATCAACTGGGTGCTGCTGTTCGCCGCGTATTCGCGCGCGTCGATCTCGATGGCCACGGCCGTCTATAACACGCAGCCGTTCATGCTGGTGGCGCTCGGCGCCCTGGTGTTTCGCGAGCGCATCAGCCCGTCGACCGTGGTCTGGCTGGTGGTTGCGTTTATCGGCCTCGTGTTCGTCGTGAGGGTCGAGCCGGCGGTGTTGGCGGTGCCGGGGCAATACCTGGTCGGCGTCGCGTATGCGGTGGGCGCGGCGGCCATGTATGCCGTGTCGTCGATCATCACGAAGCGGCTCAAAGGGACGCCGCCGCATCTGATCGCGTTGATCCAGGTGTCGCTCGGCGTGCTGATGCTCGCGCCGTTCGTGCGCTTCGACGCGCTGCCCACAAGCGGTGTGCAGTGGCTCGAACTGGTCGTGCTCGGCATCGTCAATACCGGGCTCATGTACGTGCTGCTGTATGGAGCGATCCAGAAGCTGCCGACTTCAATGACCGGCGCGCTCTCGTTTATCTATCCGGTGGTGGCGATCATTGTCGATCGGGTTGCGTTCGGGCAAACGCTGGCGTGGATTCAGGTGCTCGGCGCGCTGCTGATTCTGTTGGCTGCCGCGGGCGTCAATCTCGGCTGGCGGATCGTGCCGCACAAGCGCCTGTCGTCGACATGACAGATATTGTGTCGTTGCAGCGTGCGGTAATGCTATGGATTCCAGAGTAACTGGGCGCCGGGATTGTTCGTATGAGCGGACTAATGTTTCGAAAGCTGCACGACTACGGGGTTTTGTAGTGTGACGTGTATGCCGCTTTAAAAGCGCGCGTCAAACTTCTGTAGGGAAATCACTGATGCGGCCAAAAAACCGGCACGCGTATCATGCGACTTGACGCTGATCACGTCCGACAGAATTTCCGCCGCTCGCCAGTCATGGTTGAGCGGCTTTCTTTTTGTACCGACGGTTCGAGCATCTCGCGCTGCCTGTCGGCGGCGGCGCGCTCCACGTCACGTCACGACGCACGCGCGACAATGCGCTCACCATCCACTTCCAGCGGCCCATTTCTCGCCGCCAGTTCCTCCACGATCTCTTTCACCAGCGCGGGCCACTCGCCGCGCGGCTTGAGCATCGACGCGGCGGCGCGCATCACGGCGGCGTCGTCGAGCATGTGCAGCAACGTGTCGAAGCGCATTGCGCGGACTTCGAGCAGCTTGAACACGATCAGCACCTTCAACGCATTCTTTGCGTTGCGCGCGGGATCGGCACGCAGCCACGCCAACCGCGAGAAAGCGCGTTCAAGCGCCTGTTCGACATTCGTGAAGGGTGCGCCATGACCGGGAATGACGAGGCGCACGTCGAGCTTCGCAATGGCTTCCAGTACGGCCTGCTCCTCGGCGAATCCGCTCTCGCCCTCCAGTTCGGGAAAGATCACGCCGAAGCCGTTTTCCCACAGCGCATCCGCACTGATCAGGATGCGCTCGCCCGCGCAGTAGAGCATCAGCGAATGCGGATCGTGGCCGGGCGCGCCGAGCACGTCCCAGTCGAGCGCGCCGAGCCGCAACTGTGCGCCGGGTGCAATCGTTCCAGTGAAGCCGAAGCGCTCGCAGTTCTGGCCGGTGGCGCGAAACGTGAGGCGTGCCTCGTCCCAGTCGCGCACGGCATCGGCTTCCGAGGCGGGAATCACGGTGCGGCATGGCCACGTCGCTTGCAGGAGCGCATTGCCGCCGCAGTGGTCCGAGTGCAGATGCGTGTTGACGATCAGATCGAGCGGCCGTGTGCCTAGCGCCTGCCGCACCAGCGCGACCGTTTGCGGCGCGTGCGTCGCATAGCCGGTATCGATGAGCGCGGCGCATGCGTCGTCCACCAATAGCACGTTGTTCGACGATAGCCAGCCGCGTTCGAAGACGCGCATCGATTCCGGCAGCGTGATCATGTTGAGTGGGGCGTCGCGCTTGCGTGAGCGGCGGCTTCGGGTTTCGGCATGACGAGAATGGTCGACGAACCGATCAACATGAGCTCGCCGCGCTGATTTACGACCGTGCCTTCGAGGTGCGTCAGATCGCCGTTCAGGCTCGGTTTCCAGTAAGCGTGCTTTACCCGCCAGCTGATGGTGAGCGTGTCGTTCGCATGGACGGCTTTCTTCAGCTTGATGTCGAACTCGAGACCAAGCGGTTGCGCGTAGGCCGAGTAATGCGTCGCCAGCAGCGCCATGAAATGCGCGGTTGGTTGTGTACCGGACGCAATCAGGCCGCCGAAGCGGCTCTGCGCCGCATACGCTTCGTCGTGATGCAACGGATTATGGTCGTTGACGAGCGATGCAAACGATTTCACCGATTCCGCCGATAGCGCCAGCGTCGAACTGAACGTCTCGCCGATCGTGACGATGCGCGGCGCGGCGTTCATCGCTGCTCCTTCGGCAGGCTCGCCATGAACTCCACGTGGCGCGCCTCGATCGCGTCCCAGACCGCACGCTTCGCGTCGTCGTCGAACGACGACCAGCCGGCGATTTCGTCGATGGTGCGCAGGCATCCTTCGCACCAGCCGGTCGATGCATCCATCCTGCACACGCTGATGCAAGGCGACGGCACGGCGTGGTCGTCTTCGTTATCGAGGCCTGCTGTCATGTCGTCACGCCGTCTCGCGCAGCGCCACGTCGATCACCGGCGCGCCCGTCAGCGCGATCAGTTCCTGCGCCGTCAGATTGAACACCGCATGCGGATGGCCCGCCGCGGCCCACAGGCTGTCGAGTTCGAGCAGATCCGCGTCGATCAGCGTGACCGGTTCGGTGGCGTGGCCGATCGGACAGACGCCGCCAATCGCATAGCCGGTTTTTTCGCGGACGAACTTCGCATCCGCGCGGCCGATTTCGCCGACCTGCGCGGCGACCTTTTTTTCGTCGACGCGATTTGCGCCGCTCGCGACCACCAACACGGGCGCATCGTCTTCACGGCGGCGAAACAGGATCGATTTGGCTATCTGCGCGACCGAGCAGCCGAGTCCGGCGGCGGCTTCGGCGGATGTCTTGCCGGTCTCCGGCAGCATCACGATGCGGCCCGCGTGACCGCGTTCGCGCAACAGCAGCGCGACGCGGCGTGCCGAGTCGGGCAGCGCGGTGAGATCGTCGGATTCGAGAGAAGCGTGGTCCGTCATCGTTTCAGGTCCTGATGGTTTGCATGAGTATTGAGCGCAAGCGTCAGACGCAATTGGCCGCTTCGCTGCGCGCCTTGGCGAGCAGCGCTTTACCGGCGCGCGAAACGTTGGGCCGGCCGATCGACGTGGAGATGAAATCGCCGATCGACACGACTTGCGCGAGGTCGATGCCGGTTTCGATGCCGAGCCCATTCATCAGATACAGCACGTCTTCGGTCGCGACGTTACCGGTCGCGCCCTTTGCATACGGACAACCGCCGAGGCCCGCCACCGACGCGTGATAGATCTCGATGCCTTCCAGCAACGCCGCGTAGATGTTGGCGAGCGCCTGACCATAGGTGTCGTGAAAGTGGCCCGACAGACGCTCGCGCGGAAACACCCGGGTGACCGCTTCGAACACTTCACGCGTGCGCCTGGGCGTGCCGACGCCGATCGTGTCGGCGATATCGATTTCGTCGCAACCGAGCGCCGCGAAGCGCTCGACGACATCCACCACCGACGCCACCGGCACTTCGCCCTGATACGGACAACCCAGCGCGCACGACACGCTGCCGCGAATCCGCAGCCCGTGCTGCTTGGCCGCCTGCGCGACGGGCGCGAACCGGTCGATGCTTTCCGCGATGCTGCAGTTGATGTTTTTCTGCGAGAACGCTTCGCTGGCGGCGCCGAAAATCACGATCTCGTCCGCACGCGCGGCGAGCGCGCCTTCGAAGCCGCGCAAGTTGGGCGTCAGCACCGAGTAGATCGTGCCGGGGCGCCGTTCGATGCCGGCCATCACGTCCGCGCCGTCCGCCATTTGCGGCACCCATTTCGGCGACACGAACGAAGCGGCCTCAACGTTACGGAAGCCCGCCGCGGACAGACGGTTGATCAACTCGATCTTGGTCGCGGTGGGGACGAACTCTTTTTCGTTCTGCAGTCCGTCACGCGGGCCGACTTCGACGATTTTCACTTGCTGGGGCAGTGCCATGATGTGTCTCCTATGCGGTCCCATGCAACCGGTCGCCGCCAGATAGGGCGGCGCTCCTTTAACGGGACCCGATATGTTCAGTATCCACGTTCGATATTCACCACGCCGCTGACGGTAGCGCCGCCTACCAGCGCGGTGATCTTCCTCGCGACCTGAGCGACGCTTTCTTCGCGCAACGTCAAAGCCGACACATGCGGCGTGATCGTGATGCGCGGCTCCCGCCAGAACAGATGATCCGCCGGCAGCGGTTCTTCGCGGAACACGTCGAGCGTGGCGGCGGCGATCTGGCCGCTCGCGAGCGCGTCGAGCAGGTCCGGTTCGACCAGATGTCCGCCGCGCGCCACATTGATCAGATACGCGCCGCGCGCAAGCCTCGCGAAGGTGCGCGCGTTCAGCACGTCGCCGGTTTCAGGCGTATGCGGCAGTAGATTCACCAGCACTTTCACACCGTCGAGAAACGCGTCGAATTGCGTTTCGCCGGCAAACGTCGCGATGCCGTCGATCTGCCGCGGGCTGCGGCTGTAACCGCGCACCGGCATGCCGAATGCCGCCACCGCCTGTGCGACATGCGCGCCGAGCACGCCGAGTCCCAACACGCCGACGGTAAAACTTTCGCGCGGATGCGGCTCCAGCACTTCCCAGCGGCGCTCGTTTTGCCGCGTTTGATATTCGTCGAAGCGACGCAGATAGCGCAGCACCGCATGCGTGACGTACTCGGCCATTTGCAGCGCCATGCCGGTGTCTTCGAGGCGGATCAACTGCGCGTTGCGCGGCAACGTGCCGGGCTGTTCGTGTTCCAGCGCGAGGATCGCGTCGACGCCAGCGCCGAGATTGAAGATGGCGCGCAGATCGTCGCGGCCGGCCAGCATCTCGCGCGGCGGCCGCCACACCACCGCGAAATCGGCGGGCGCGGTATCGCCCGGCTGCCATTCACGCAGATCGGCCTCCGGCAGCGCGCGGGCGAAGTCGTGCAGCCACGCGGCGGCGTCGGCATGCGGCATGTAGAAGAGGATTTTCATACGGTCCGGAAGGCGCCTGCGAGGTCGAGTCGAGTAACGGAGAAGCCACGACATGGCCGATGCGGCAGATGCAATGCTGCGGACGACGCGTGCGGCATGAGGCCTCCTCCTTTTATGGATAGGCTTCATTCTACTTTTTCGACGCGGATTGCGCGCGTTTGCGCACGAGCGTGCGGTTTTGGTGGTGCGCTTTCCGTCGGGAGACCTCTATCTGGCGGTGCTTACGAGCGTTTGGCGCTCCATTTGCCAGCCCATTTGCCCGCGCGTTTGCTCGCGTGTTTGCTCGCGCATTTGCCCCATAACCAAAGCACAAAAACTTGGTTCGCCCACGCGGGCCCCGGCGAGACAATCACTATCCGGAATTCCGCAGCGAGGCACCCACATGCTTTCATGCACCAAATCGACATGGCCGCCGCGGCTCGTCACCGTTCCCGGCCTGCACGGCAGCGAGGGCGCGCACTGGCAGACATGGCTGGAGCGGCAGTTCGCGCGCTCGCTGCGCGTCGAGCAAGCCGACTGGGACGCGCCGGACCTCGCGCGGTGGTCCAAATCGTTGCGCGATCTGCTGGCGCGCGAGCGCGGGCCGTTCGTGCTGGCCGCGCATAGCTTCGGCTGCCTCGCGACCGCGCATGCGCTGCAGCAGGCGTCGTACGCGAACGACGTGATCGGCGTGCTGTTCGTCGCGCCCGCGAGTCCGCAGAAATTCACCTTCGCGGGACCGTTCGACGCGCGGCGTCTCGGCGTGCCATCCATTCTGATCGGCAGCGAAACCGATCCGTGGATGTCGCTCGCCGGATCACGCGATCTGGCGCAGCGTTTCGGCAGTGCGTTCGTCAATCTCGGTGACGCGGGACATATCAACACCGCGGCCGGATTTGGTCCGTGGCCGCGCGCGAAGTATTTCGTCGACACGCTGGTGCATTGCGCGGCGCCTTTGCGTTTTCGCGAGGAGTCGTTCGACGCCGCACAGCACGCGTTCGTTTGAGTGGCCGGGCCGGCGTTCGCGCATCGCCGGGCGCGCGGACGGCCCGCTGGCCAAGTAAGCGATCCGTTAGAATCCCGCTTCATGCCGCGCGTTCATGCGGCCACTGGTTTTCATCAACGATAGGCGGGGACAGGATGGCAGGCAAGACGGGGACATCGCGCTGGCTGGCAGCCGGCATGACGGCAATCACGCTCGCGCTGGCGGGTGTGTCGACGGCGCACGCGGATGCGTCGCTGCTCAATGTGTCGTACGACGTGACGCGTGAGTTGTATAAGGACATCAACGCCGGCTTCATTGCCGCGTACAAGGAGAAGAGCGGCGAGACCGTGTCGATTCGCCAGTCGCACGGCGCGTCGAGCGCGCAGGCGCTGTCGGTGCTGCAAGGCCTGCAGGCCGATGTGGTGACGATGAATCAGCCCAACGACATCGACCTGCTCGCCGAAAAAGGCCAACTGGTGCCGGCCAACTGGCGCGCACGTCTGCCCGACGGCAGCGCACCGTACACCACGACGATGGTGTTCCTCGTACGCAAGGGCAACCCGAAGCACATTAAGGACTGGGACGATCTCGCCAAGCCCGGCGTGCAGGTGGTGATCGCCAATCCGAAGACATCGGGTAACGGGCGCTATACGTATCTGGCCGCGTGGGGTTATCGCAAGCAGCACGGCGGCACCGACGCGCAGGCGCTCGACTTCGAAAAAGCGATCTTCAAGAACGTGCCGGTGCTCGACACGGGCGGACGAGGCGCGACCACCACGTTCACGCAGCGCGGTATCGGCGACGTGCTGGTGACGTTCGAAAACGAAGTGGCGCTGATGGACACGGGGGTGGGCGGGGGCAACTTCGAGGCAGTCTATCCGTCGGTGAGTCTGCTGGCGGCGCCGCCGGTTTCGATCGTCGACAAGGTGGTCGACAAGCGCGGCACGCGCAAGGAAGCGCAGGCCTATCTCGACTATCTGTGGTCGCCGGCCGCGCAGGAAATCATCGCGCAGCATCACCTGCGTCCGCGAGACAAGACGGTGCTCGCGAAGCATGCCGCGGAGTTCAAGCCGATCAAGACGTTCACGGTCGAAGAAATGTTCGGCAGCTGGCAGAAAGCGCAGCAAACCCATTTTTCCGATGGCGGGACGTTTGATCAGATCATCGTCGACAAGAAATAAAACTTCGGCTTCTTAAGTAAAAAGGCTGCCTCGTACAAAACGAGGCAGCCTTTTTTATCGCGCGTGTTTTTTTGCACGCGGCGCACGCGCTCAGTTCGGCGCAGCGTGTTTATCGCAGCCATGCTCGCAGCCGCTTTGATCGAGCGGCATTTGTTGCGCGGCCTCGGCGCGAATGCCGAGTCGTTCGAGCAGCTTGCGGTCGGCTTCCGCCTGCGGATTGCTCGTGGTCAGCAACTGATCGCCATAGAAAATCGAGTTCGCGCCGGCGAGGAAGCACATGGCCTGCAACGCTTCGTTCATCTGCTCGCGGCCCGCCGACAGACGCACCATGGCGCGCGGCATGGTGATGCGCGCAATCGCAATCGTGCGCACGAATTCGAACGGGTCGATCGCTTCCGTGCCGGTCAGCGGCGTGCCTTCCACCTGCACCAGATTGTTGATGGGCACCGATTCCGGATACGGCTCCATGTTCGCCAGTTGCGCGATCAGGCCGGCGCGCTCACGGCGCGACT
The DNA here is from genome assembly GCF_046026435.1 of Paraburkholderia sp. RL17-381-BIF-C. Lineage (NCBI taxonomy): Bacteria > Pseudomonadati > Pseudomonadota > Betaproteobacteria > Burkholderiales > Burkholderiaceae > Paraburkholderia > Paraburkholderia sp. RL17-381-BIF-C. Next base: position 13,861 of record NZ_JARESX010000013.1, read on the forward strand.
CGCCCAGTCCGACAATCCCGCCGCAGCACACGTTGATGCCGGCATCGCGCACGCGTTCCAGCGTGTCGAGGCGATCCTGATACGTGCGCGTCGAAATGATCTGGCCGTAGAACTCCGGCGACGTATCGAGATTGTGGTTGTAGTAGTCGAGGCCTGCTTCGCGCAGCCCTTGCGCCTGATGCGTTTCGAGCATGCCGAGCGTCACGCAGGTTTCGAGACCCATCGCCTTCACGCCGCGGATCATGTCCTTGATCGGTTCGAGGTGACGGTCTTTCGGATTACGCCATGCGGCGCCCATGCAGAAACGCGTCGCGCCGTTTTCCTTGGCGACCTTCGCGGCGGCGAGCACTTCGTCGACCGGCATCAGTTTGTCGGCTTGCAGGCCCGTGTCGTGATGCACCGACTGCGGACAGTACGCGCAATCTTCTTCGCAGCCGCCGGTCTTGATCGACAGCAGCGTCGACAGTTGCACGGTATTCGCGTCGAAATGTTCGCGATGGGTTTGCTGCGCCTGGAACATCAGGTCGTTGAACGGCAGTTCGTACAACGCCACGATGTCCGCCACGCGCCAGCGCGCGACCTGCTTCGTGCCGGCTGCGGCGTTGTTGTTGGCGGCGGCCGTTTCGGCGGACGCCGGTGCGATGTTCAGTTGCGTCATGTCGTCGATCCTCATGGATGGATGTGATGGGGGTTCAGCGCTGCGCGTGGCGCAGCGTCTGCAAAAGGCGGTTGATGTCGAGCTGCTCCGCCGCGAACTCGGGCGAAGCGGGGCTCAGATGCGGCACGATGCCGAGCAGCGGCGCGTCGTATTCGCGGGCGAGATGCGCGCGGATCGACGCGATGTTTTCGTCGGGAAACGTCATGTCCGGATCGATCCGGTTGGCAACCCAGCCGGCGAGCGTGAGCCCGCGCGCGGCGATCGCTTCGGCTGTGAGCAGCGCATGGCTGATGCAACCGAGCCGCATGCCGACCACCAGCACGACCGGCAGTTTCAGGGCGACGGCGAGATCGGCGGTGTCCTGAGTGGCGGTCAACGGCACGCGAAATCCGCCGACGCCTTCCACCACGACGATCTGCGCGCGCTTGAGCGCTTGCGCGTGACAGTCGACGATACGGTCCAGATCGAGCGAGACGTTTTCCAGCGCGGCCGCAATATGCGGCGCGGCCGGTTCCTTCAACAGATACGGTGTGCGCATCTCGGGCGACAGCAGGACGTTCGACGCGGCGTCGAGTTGATCCGCGTCCTCGTTATGCAGCACGCCGTCCACTTCGAACGCGCCGGCGGCGATCGGCTTCATCGCGGCGGCTTGCAGCCCTTCGCGAACGAAGCCGCGCAATAGTGCAGCCGAGACGAACGTCTTGCCGATTTCCGTATCGGTGCCGGTGACGAACAACGACAGTGCATTTTGATTCGCGCTACTCATGCCGCTTTCGCTCCCAATTGCTGCAAGCCGGCTTCGAGCCGATCGAGGTCCGCCTGCGAGTGCGCGGCCGACAGCGAAATGCGCAAGCGCGATGTGCCGGCGGGCACGGTCGGCGGACGGATGGCCGGCACCCATAGACCCGCACGTTCGAGGGTGGCCGCGATATCCAGCGTGGCATCGTTCGCGCCGATGATGAGCGGTTGCACGGCCGTATGCGAATCGACCGGTATCCACGGCGTTGCCTTCAGCATGGCGCGCGTGCGCTCGATCAACTGCTGCAGATGCGCGCGCCGCGCGTCGCCTTCTTCGCCACCGATGATGCGCAGGCTCGCCGACACCGCGTGCGCGGCGGCCGGCACCGACGCCGTAGTGAAAATGTACGGACGTGCGCGCTGCACGAGCCATTCGATCACCGTCTCATGCGCCGCGACGAATGCGCCGGAAACGCCGGCCGCTTTGCCGAGCGTGCCGATCGAAATGAGGTTCGGCGAACGCAGCGCCGCTTGCGCGATCGCGCCGCGGCCTTGCGGGCCGAGCACGCCGAAACCGTGCGCGTCGTCGACGATCAGCCACGCGCCGTGTTTTTCCGCGAGTTCGAGCAGGCGTGCTAGCGGTGCGATGTCGCCGTCCATGCTGAAAACGGTGTCGGAGACGACCACTTTGACATCGGCGTCCGAGGCTTCGAGCATCGCGCTCAGCGCTTCGGTATCGCAGTGCGGGTAGATCTGCACGTCGGCGCGGGACAAACGCGCACCGTCGATCAGCGACGCGTGATTCAGCGAGTCGGAGAAGAGCGTCGTGCCACGGCCCGCGAGCGCGGTAAGCGTGGCGAGATTTGCCATGTAGCCGGTGCTGAAGTAGAGCGCGCGCGCATTGTCGACGAAGCCGCCGACGAATTCCGCGAGATCGTCTTCGAGTTGCGCATGCGCGCGCGAGTGGCCGCCGAGCAGATGCGAGCCGCCGCTGCCCGCGCCGTAGCGCTCTGCGCCTTCGGCGATGGCCGCGACCAGTTGCGGATGCGCGGCGAGCCCGAGATAGTCGTTGCTGGCGAAGCCGATGATCGCGCGGCCGTCGACCGTCATGTGGGCCGCGCACGGCGTGTCGGCGGTGCGGCGGCGACGGCGCAGGCCGCGCGCGTCGATCTCCTTCAGCCCTTCGGCGAGCGTGTCGAGCAGATGCATTAGCGGGTCTCCGCAAGCGTGGCTTCGAAGGTTTCGCGCGTGCGTGAAGCGAGCAGCGCGAGTTCTTCGCCGTCGAGGATATAAGGGGGCATCAGATACACCGTGGTTCCGATTGGGCGCAGCAGCAGTTCGCGCTGCAACGCGTTTTCGAAGAAGCGGCGCGAGAATGTTCTGGCTTGCTGAGCATCGTCGATCACGGCGTCGAACGCGAAGATCGTGCCGCGCTGACGCAGATTGCGGACTTGCTCGTGATCGGCGAGCGGCGCGAGCGCGGCTTTCAGCTTCGCGGACTTCTGCGTGTTGGCGGCGAGAACGTTGTCGCTCTCGAACAGATCGAGCGTAGCGAGCGCCGCGCGGCAGGCGAGCGGATTGCCCGTGTACGAATGCGAGTGCAGGAAGCCGCGCGCGGTGTCGTCGTGATAGAAGGCATCGAAAATTTCGTCGCGCGACAGCACGATCGAAAGCGGCAGATACCCGCCGCTGATACCTTTCGACAGACAGATGAAGTCCGGCCAGATGCCGGCCTGTTCGCATGCGAAGAAGGTGCCGGTGCGCCCGCAGCCTACGGCGATTTCATCGGCGATCAGGTGCACGCCGTATTGATCGCACAAGGCGCGCAATCCGGCGATATACGACGCGTCGTGCATGGCCATGCCGGCCGCGCATTGCACGAGCGGCTCGACGATCAGCGCGGCGATTTTCGTGGCGCGTGCTTCGAACAGTGCGCGAACGTGATCGAGTGCGCGGCGCGCGACATCGGCGGCGCTTTCGCCAGCTTGCGCGAGACGAGCATCGGGCGATGCCACGACATGCGCGTGGCGGATCAACGGGTCGTAGGCGTCCTTGAACAGCGCGACATCCGTGACACCGAGTGCGCCGATGGTTTCGCCGTGGTAGCTGTTGGCGATGCAGACGAATTCCTGCTTGTCGGAGAAACCGCGATTGCGCCATGAGTGGAAGCTCATCTTCAAGGCGATTTCGACGGCGGACGCGCCATCCGATGCGAAGAATGCGTGGCCGAGCGTATTGCCGGTGAGCGCGCTGAGCCGCTCTGCGAGTTCGATAGCCGGTTCATGCGTGCAGCCGGCGAGCATGGCGTGTTCGAGCGTGTCGAGTTGGTCTTTGAGCGCCGCGTTGATGCGCGGGTTGGCGTGACCGAACAGGTTGACCCACCAGGAGCTGATGGCATCCAGATAGCGATGGCCGGCGCGATCGTAGAGCCACGCGCCTTGACCACGCGCGACGGGCACGAGCGGCAGGCGCTCGTGGTGCTTCATCTGCGTGCAGGGGTGCCAGACGGCGCGCAGGCTGCGGGCGATCCAGTCTTCGGGGGCTGTTGACTGTGCTGCTGACTTTTCCAAAGGGTACTCCAGGGTGCTTTTTGGCCGCTGTGCGGCGTGGCTTTTTTAGGGCCATTTTCGAGCGTGCTGCGCTTCTTTTTTCTGCGCTGCGCGCGGCCCTTGGCGGGCTTGCGGGGTCGAGATTAGCGGTTTATTTCGTGCTGTGCACTAGGGGCGGATGGGCGGTTTTTGCCTGCGGCGCTGGGGTTGTTGGCTGTTCGATGCAGGTGGTTTCTGTTTTCCGCGGAAGGTTGCTGATCGGTGCAGTTAGCGACGGCAAAGTAGTTGGGTTTTACTGGCGGGAAATTGGGGTGGGCGGGGCTTTTTTGCCTGTTCGGCGGTTTTTTGGCTGTGGTCTTTGTGGTGTTGGCCTTTCCTTGCTTTGTTAGTGGTCTATTGGCGTTGCCCCTGTGCGGGGCGGCACCTACTTTCTTTGCCGCGGCAAAGAAAGTAGGCAAAGAAAGCCGCTTTGCACCGCCAGCTCTTAAGCGGGGTCCCCGCACAGCCACGGTAGTGGTCCATCTGGAATCCGTGCCCTCGCACATTCAGCGCTTGTGACACAGCAGTCATTCTTCCAGCGGCGCTGCGCGCGGGCCGTGGCGGTACTTCATTAAAACGATCGGTCGTTTGTAGGCAGCGGGATTTCTTAAATGCCCGTCGGTTTCTTACGCCAGCCCGACTTCGTATCGCAGCCCCTTGCGTCAGCAGTATTTCTAAAGCCGCTGTTCATTTCTTACCCCGGCAGTATTTCTAACGCCGCGACTCGGCTCTTACACCAGCAGTATTTCTAATGCCTCGGCTCGACTCTTACGCCGGCAGTATCTCTAATGCCGCGGCTCGGCTCTTACGCCGGCAGTACTTCTAATCCTGCGGCTCGCTACATGTATCGGCCGGGCTTCCAAAAATTCCGCTCGCTCCTTGCGCCGGCCGCATCGGCGCCACGCCGAGGCGAAGCCGATGGCTCCCGCCGCATACGAACGCAGCCTCGGGTTTCAGGCTGACCGTTCTGGCGAGCGCGCAGCGCGAAGCAGGAAGTATGACGGCCTTGTCACGAAGGCCGAATGTGCGAGGGCACGGATTCCAGATGGACCACTACCGTGGCTGTGCGGGGACCCCGCTTAAGAGCTGGCGGTGCAAAGCGGCTTTCTTTGCCTACTTTCTTTGCCGCGGCAAAGAAAGTAGGTGCCGCCCCGCACAGGGGCAACGCCAATAGACCACTAACAAAGCAAGGAAAGGCCAACACCCGAGGGAAACAACCAAAAACACCGCCATTCAGGCAAAAAACCACTCACTCCCGACTAGCAATAGCCCGCCGCGCATCACCGCTACCCCCAGCCCCACCATCAGCCGTCTGCGAAGACTGATCCCCCCAAACAACCGCATTATTCACCGCATACAACCGGCAAGGCGCCGAACTCTGCTTCTGACAATTGGCCACGGCAACCGACATAGGATCATCGCCACCCTCAGCCCACGACCAAGCCCCAGTATCAGACACAGCAAACGCCCGGCTAGGAAACTGATGCAGGAAATTCCGATACCCATTGCGCCCGGCCTCGTCGACAAACGGCACGGCATCGACCGCATCGACAGCGGCAAACCCGCTCGCCTTCGGCATGGAAGGATCCGACACACGATACTGCACACCAGTCGGCATTCCCACTCGCGCAAGGAACGCTTCCACGGCCGGCCACCACACATGCACGCCATCGCGGTCGCCGACCAGCCGGTGCGCATCGTTCTTGTAGTTGCCGAAATCCACCATCTTCGCGCTCGCGCCGTGCGCACCGAACGCGGCATACATGCCCGCCACCAGCGGCGCATTCCAGACCGAATCGTTATCGCCGTACATCCAAAGCGACGGCACCTTGGTCTTCTCGCCGTAAGCGCCGAAGGCGCGCGTCAGGTTGCCCTGCCAGTCGCTGCAAGCATCCTGCCGCAAGCCGCCCGAGAAATTGATCAGCGCGCGCACGCCGGGCGCCGCTTCCGTACCGTAGGCAATCGTCGCAAGACCGCCGTGCGAGGTGCCGGCCACGACGATGTGCGTGGCATCCACGTAAGGTTGCTTCGACATGAAGTCGACCGTCGCGGCGACGTCGCCGGCCTGGCTGATGCCGTTCTTTTCGACGTCGCAACCGTCCTGCTGATAAGCGCCGTCCGAATGGCCGAAACCCTGACGGTTCGGCGCCACCACCACATAACCACGGCGCACGAATTCGCGCGCGAACGGCAGCGGGTCGCTGCGTTCCTGCGTGCGCGGATCGCCGGGAATCTTGCCGTGGTTGAAAACGATCATCGGAAACGGGCCTGCGCCGTCCGGTTTGTAGATCGTCGTTTCGAGGGTAATCGTGCCGGCTGCGTCGACCGGTACGCGGATGATCTGTTCGTTCAGACCTGCGCTGGGCAGATAGACGTCGTCGTCGAGCGCAATACGCGGCACGTGCGCGCGTGTCAGCGGTCCAGCCTGAATGTCGGCGAGCGGGTCGGCGTGCGCGAGTGCGACAGCGCACGTGGCCGCTGCACATATCACCGCACACTTCGTCAGAACCTTGCTGAACACCATTGACGCACCTGCCTCAAAAACCTGCCCTGAACACCGTGATGCCCGTTTATCGAAAGCCATTACTGACATTTGCCTTTCGGCTGGCCTTTCGACAAACAAAAGCACACTCGCGCACGGAGTGCGCCAAAGGCGCACGCACGCTAATCGAGATCGCACGGGATGAACCCAAACGGCCGACGCGACCCCACGCGCCGATGATGAGCGTCACGCCTGCTGCCTGAAACCGCCGCCGGAACCACACTCTCTGGTGCCCGGCAGGGCGCCCTGCGCAATTTGCGGAGTGGTATGGACCGGCTCTCGCAACGTGACGTCATGAAGCTACGGCCTCATCCTGGCACGACAATTTTGTTTTGTGCAATCAAGGAGAACCCGCGACGCAAAATTTGCCGCGCGTCGATCGGCCACCTCGGGCCGGTCGTGCGGGCCTCGCGGGTGTTTGGTGCAACGAAGCAATCAGGCGCGGCGCGGGCGTTGTGGCATGGAGCCAACACGAAAAAATGGCCCCGCTATCGGGGCCATATGTGAGCGCGGCGTAAGGACGCTGCGGCGTCGTGTAAGGGTCGGGAAGGTTATTCGTTCACGTCGCCATCCACGTAACGCCAGCGACCGTCTTCGTCGCGAACGAAACGGCTCAGTTCATGAAGCCGATGCGCGCGGCCGCCCACCTTGTACCGCGCGACGAATTCGACGGTCGCGTGATGAGCGTCGGTTTCAGCAAACGCCTTGATCTGCAGTCCGAGCCACCGTGGCGCGTCGGGCGAAGCGGGATCCGCGTCGAGATCGGCGGGGCAGGTGTGCGGCGCCCAGGTTGCGCGCAGATAATCCGTCGCACCGACCACATAGGCACTGTAGCGCGAGCGCATCAATTCAAGGGCCCGTGGCGCCGCTTCGCCGCCGTCGATATAGCGGCCGCAGCATTGCGCGAAGCGGGGCACCTTGGCGCCGTTGCGTTGATCGGGCGCGGCGCCCCCACAGGGACAATCGGCAGGTCGTTGTAACGGCAACAGTTGCTTATTCATCAGACTTTCAGCCAAGACCGCGTGCGATCAAAATTTTCTGGATGTCGCTGGTGCCCTCGTAGATCTGGCAAACGCGCACATCGCGGTAAATCCGCTCGACCGGGAAGTCGCTCAGATAGCCGTAGCCGCCATGAATCTGTAAGGCGGCCGAACAGATGCGCTCGGCGGCTTCGGAGGCAAACAGTTTGGCCATAGCGGCTTCAGTAAGGCACGGCTGGCCGGCGTCTTTCAACGAGGCGGCGTGCCAGATCAACTGGCGCGCCGCTTCGAGTTGCGTCGCCATGTCGGCGAGGCGGAATTGCACGGCCTGGTGCGAAAAGAGCGGCACGCCAAAGCTCTCGCGCTCCTTCGCATAACTCAGCGCCGCCTCGAACGCGGCGCGCGCCATGCCGACGCTTTGCGCGGCGATGCCGATACGGCCGCCTTCGAGCCCTGACAGCGCGATCCGGTAGCCTTCGCCTTCCGCGCCGATCAGGTTCGCGGCCGGCACGCGGCAATCCTCGAAAATGATCTGCGCGGTGTCCGACGAATGCTGGCCGAGCTTGTCTTCAACCCGCGCGACGACGTAACCCTTCGTATCGGTCGGCACGATAAACGCGCTGATGCCGCGCTTGCCCGCGGCCTTGTCCGTCACGGCCATGACGATCGCAACATTGCCGTTCTTGCCGCTCGTGATGAACTGTTTGACGCCGTTCAACACATACGAATCGTCGTCGCGGGTCGCGGTGGTGCGCAGCGCGGAGGCGTCGGAACCGGCTTGCGGTTCGGTCAGGCAAAACGCGCCGAGCATGTCGCCGCGCGCGAGCGGCGTCAGCCAGTCGCGTTTCTGCGTGTCGTTGCCGTAGGTGAGCAGAATGCTGCACACGGGGCAGTTGTTGACGGAGATCGCCGTCGAAGTGCCGCCGTCGCCGGCTGCGATTTCTTCGAGTATCAGCGCGAGCGCCAGCGCGTCCATGCCGGCGCCGCCGTACGTTTCGGGCACGAGCACGCCATACGCGCCGAGTTCCGCCAGTTGCCGATGCACGTCCTGCGGAAACGTGCGTTCGCGGTCCCATGCCGCCGCATGCGGCGTGATCGCTTCGCGTACGAACGTGCGCAGCGCGTCGCGGACCATCAGGTGATCCTGATCAAGCACCATAAGTGATCCCGTTCAAGTAGTTGCTCACCAGTCGAGCGGTGTCCCGTCGTATTGATAGAAGCGGCCGTTGAACGCTTCGCGCGCACCCGCGGCCTGCGCCAGCACATCACGCATGCCGGTCACGCTGCGCGCGGGATCGATCGCCGCCTGGGCGCCGCCCATGTCGGTTTGCACCCAGCCTGGATGCAGCGAAATGCACGTGGCGCGCCGAGCGTCCAGCGACGCGAGTTTCAACGCGTCGTTCAGCGCCGCCTTGCTCGCGCGATACAGCCAGCCGGTCGTGCCGCTCGCGTCGCCAATGCTGCCCATCTTGCTCGAAATCACCGCGAATACGCCGCCGGCTTCTTCGACGAGCGGCAGCAGGATCGGCATCAATTGCATCGGTCCGCGCACATTGGTGTGCATGACGTGGTCGAAGTCTTCAGCGGTGATCGTCTCGATGCCTTCGGTGCGCGGGCCGTAGACGCCCGCCACCACGATCGCCGCATCGAGCCGTTCACCGTCGAGCTTCCAGCCGAGCGCGGCGATTTCCTCTGGCGCGCTCACGTCGAGCGAGAACGTTTGGGCGCCGAGTTCATTCAACGCATCGAGCGCGGCGCCGTCACGCGCGGTGGCGAGCACGCGCCAGCCGCTCTTTTTGTACTGCCGCACAAACTCCTGGCCGATGCCACGCGACGCACCGACGATCAACACTGTTTTCATCGAATACTCCAAGCTGTCAAAACGCCCCGAATCGCGTTACACGAGTTCGATACCCATGGCCGTCGCTTCGCCGCCGCCGATGCACAGCGTCGCGACGCCGCGCTTGCCGCCGCGTTGCTTGAGCGCGCCGATCAGCGTGACGAGAATGCGCGCGCCCGACGCGCCGATCGGATGACCGAGCGCACAGGCGCCGCCGTTCACGTTGACCTTTTCGTGCGGCAGATGGTGTTCCTTCATGGCCGCCATGGTCACGACGGCAAATGCTTCGTTGACCTCATACAGATCGACTTCGTCGGCGCGCCAGCCATTCTTCTCGAACAGCTTGCGAATCGCCCCGACCGGCGCGGTGGTGAACTTCGCCGGTTCCTGTGCGAAGGTCGAGTGGCCGACCACGCGCGCAATCGGCTCCACGCCGAGGCGCTTCGCCGTCGACTCGCGCATCATGACGAGCGCGGCCGCGCCGTCGGAAATCGACGACGAATTCGCCGCCGTCACCGTGCCGGTTTTGCTGAATGCGGGTTTGAGCGTTGGAATCTTGTCGAGGTTCGCCTTGAACGGCTGTTCGTCGTGATCGATGGTGACTTCGCCCTTGCGGCTTTGCACCTTCACCGGCGCGATTTCCCAGCTGAACGAACCGTCTTCGTTCGCGCGCTTCGCGCGGTTGAGCGACTCGACGGCGAACGCGTCTTGCGCTTCGCGCGTGAAGTCGAACGAGGCCGCGCATTCTTCGGCAAAGGTGCCCATCAGACGGCCTTTTTCGTAGGCGTCTTCGAGACCGTCGTAGAACATGTGGTCGATCACCTGGCCGTGGCCCATACGCATGCCGGCGCGCGCTTTCGGCAGCAGGTACGGCGCATTCGTCATGCTTTCCATGCCGCCCGCGACGATCACGTCGACGGAGCCGGCAGCGAGCATGTCGTGCGCGAACATTGCCGCACGCATGCCGGAGCCGCACATCTTGTTCACCGTGGTGCTGCCGGTGGCGAGCGGCAAGCCGGCGCCGAGCGCGGCCTGACGCGCCGGCGCCTGGCCGAGGCCTGCGGGCAGCACGCAACCCATCACCACTTCGTCGATCTGTTCGGGTTTCAGGCCCGCGCGCTGCACGGCCGCCTCGATCGCCACCGCGCCCAATTGCGGCGCGGTCAGTGTGGCGAAGTCACCCTGAAAGGCCGCCATCGGCGTGCGGGCCACGCCCACGATAACGATCGGATCAGCCTTTGTCTCACTCATGTTTGTCTCACTCATGTTTAAGCTCCTTGATGACGCCTTCGACGATGGCCGGCACGTCGCCTAGCTGAGCCGCATCGGCTGCCACCACGTCGTTGTCTGCCTTGTGCGGGCCACTCGCCGACACGGCCGCGACACACTTCTGATAGGTTGCGTCGAGCGCGGCCGGCTCGCTGATCGTCATGCCGAGATTGCGCACCTTGCCGTCATGCACGCCGTACGCCCAGGCATGTACCGTCAACGCCTGGCCGCGCGCCCATGCATCGTTGACGATGGTGGTGCGGCACACGTTCATCACCTGTTCGATCGCGTTCAGTTCGACCAGACGCCGGTGACGCGCCTCGCCGATCGGCCATTCCTCGATCAGCGCCGCATGCTTGGCGCGCACGTCCTGCACGTGGTGCAGCCAGTTGTCCGCGAGACCCACGCGGCGGCCGTGTAGCGCCGCGCCGACACCCGAGCAGCCATAGTGGCCGACCACCATGATGTGCTTGACCTTCAGCAGATCGACGGCGAACTGGATCACCGAGAGACAGTTCAGATCGGAATGCACCACCACGTTAGCGATGTTTCTATGCACGAACACTTCGCCCGGCGGCAGGCCGATGATCTGGTTCGCCGGCACGCGCGAATCGGAGCAGCCGATCCACAAATACTCGGGCGTTTGCTGATGTGCGAGACGCGAAAAATACTCGGGGTCTTCGGACAGCTTGCGGGCGACCCACGCTTCGTTGTTGTCGAACAGATGCGCGAGCGGATTGTCAGGAGTGGAAGCGTTCGTGTTCATGGTGCGTCTTGGCGGTTGCTCGACCGATTGACCGGTCGATGTCGTTACATAAGGTTCGGACGAGGCATCAACACTGCGGGCGGCACAGGCGCCTCATGCGACCCGCGCGCTGCGCTCGTCGGCCGGTGCGTCCGGTGCGGAGCTGGCCGCATCGGCAAAGCGTTCCGGGTAGCGCACGCAGAAGCGCACGCTGTCGTCGTACGGGAAAAAGTCGGGCAGTTCGCCTTTCAGTAGATGATCCTTGTGCCGTTGCCATAGCGCAGGTTCGAAGAAGTCCGCGTGATGTTGCATGAACGAGCGGCGCACGCGTGGGTCGCCGAGCAGAAACGTGCCGTAGGTCTCCGGGAAAATGTCGTGCGGGCCGACCGAGTACCACGGCTCGCCCGACATTTCGTCCTCCTCGTTACGCGGCGCCGGCACCGCGCGCACGTTGCAATCGGTCAGATATTCGATTTCATCGTAGTCGTAAAACACCACGCGGCCGTGACGTGTCACGCCGAAGTTCTTGTACAGCATGTCGCCCGGAAAGATGTTCGCCTGCATCAGTTCCTTGATGGCGTTGCCGTATTCCTTGATGCCGTGCTCGATGTCCTCGTCGTTGCCGTTCTGCAGGAACAGATTCAACGGCACCATGCGGCGTTCAATATACATATGGCGAATCACGAGGCTGTCGCCGTCGTATTCGATCAGCGACGGCACTTCCTTTTCGAGTTCACGCACGAGCGCTTCGTCGAGCCGCGAGACCGGCAACGCTACGCTCGAATATTCGAGCGTGTCGGCCATGCGGCCCAGACGGTCATGCCGTTTGACGAGCTGATACTTTTCCTTGATCTGCGCGCGCGTGGTTTCCTTCGGCGGCGGGAAGCTGTCCTTGATCAGCTTGAACACATACGGAAACGACGGCAGCGTGAATACGAGCATGACGAGGCCCTTGATGCCGGGCGCGACGATGAACTGATCGCTCGAATGCGACAGGTGATGCAGCAGGTCGCGATAGAAGAGATTCTTTCCCTGCTTCTGCAAACCCACGGACGTGTAGATTTCCGCCTTCGGTTTGCCCTGCATGATGGTGCCGAGAAACTCGACGTAAGCGGACGGCACTTCCATATCCACAAGGAAATACGAATGCGAGAAGCTGAAAATGATCAGCAACTGGTCGCGCTTGAGCAGCACCGTGTCGAGTGCGAGCACGCCCGGCTTCACATGGCGCAGCGGCACCGCGAACGGCAACAGCAGATCACCGTTGATGATTCGCCCGACGATATACGCAGACTTGTTCCGGTAAAACAGTGACGAGAGCACGTGAATCTGGAAATTGGGCGCTTCGTCGAACACGCCGAACGCGTCGCGGATCGCCTGCATCAGGCAGCCGACGTCGCGGGTCAGATCTTCAAACGGCGGTTCCAGCTGGAAGTTCGTGACAATGCGCTCGAGCGTCGCCGCGAGGCCGTCCTTGCCGGGATAGTACGCGCGGTAAGTTGGCTTCGCCGCGGGTTCGTCGTTCTCGATGTATTCGGTCGAGATGGCCGGGCGCACGAAAATGAAATCGTTGTTGAAGTACGAGCGGTGCAGGATCTTGCAGCATACCGAATTGAAGAACGTCTCCGCGCATTCGGGCTGCCGGTGCGTGGTGAGGAGGCCGATGTAGTGCAGCTTGATCTGCTGCCAGACTTCGTCGTCGATATTTTCCGCGTCGTATTCGTCTTCGAGCAGTTCGACGCATTCCTCGACGCGTTCGTCGTACGAGGCAATGCGGTCGCGCGCGAGCTTCTGCAGGCCGTGCCAGTCGGCCTGTTCAAACAGCGTCTTGGCGTGGATCGCGGCGTCGCGAAAGACCCGGTAGTGCCGGTCGAATCCTTCGAGCATGGTCTGTGCGACGTCAAAGCCGATTTGCGACGACAGCAGTTTGGGGAAGTGATTCATGTCGACCGTGCATCCGCCTCATGTCGTAAAGACACCCGGGATTGTATCGCCCAGGTGGGCCCGCGCCGCATCGCGCCGTGGTTCATGCCGGCTTGGCTTCGCGTGCGCCGGTCGCGAGCAGCGCGCGCGCCTGCGTTTCATATTGCGCGAGGTCTTCGAGCGTCGCGTTCAGGTCTTCCAGCTGACGCTCCAGCACTTCGCGATGACGCGCTACCGTGGCGAGGAACGCGTGCAATTGCGGCACCGTGTCGGTCGGCGACTCGTACACGTCCAGCAGATCGCGAATTTCCGACAACGTGAAGCCGAGCCGTTTGCCGCGCAACGTGAGCTTCAGACGCGTTCGGTCGCGGCCGGAATACACACGCCGCAAGCCGCTCGATCCTTCCCGGCTCGGTGAGAGTAAACCCTGATCTTCATAGAAGCGGATCGCGCGCGGCGTGACGTCGAATTCCCGCGCGAGCTCGGTGATCGTGTATTGCGTGTTCATCGGGGCATTCCGTGGCCAGGCAGAAAATCGGATTGAACGATAGAATCAACGTTTACGTTATCGTCAACTTGAGCTGAACGCAACCAGGCGCAGTACGGCGCCAGCACGCCGCAACCACGCTATCCGGCATCGCATACCTCGCCATGCCGGACGGCCGACGGAGGAAGACACCCACAATGAATGCACTCGAACACCAACTCGACTACCCGTTCAACGACGCGTTGCCGGACGCGGGCCACGCCATGGAAGTCTCGCCGGGCGTCTTCTGGCTGCGCATGCCGCTGCCCTTCGCGCTGGATCACATCAACCTCTGGCTGTTACGCGACGAGATCGACGGGCAGCAGGGTTGGACCGTAGTGGACTGCGGCATCACCTCGGACACGATCAAGGAAAACTGGGAAAAGGTGTTCGACTCGGTGCTCGGCGGCCTGCCGGTGCTGCGCGTGATCGTCACGCATTGCCATCCCGATCACATTGGTCTTGCACACTGGATTTGCGCGGGCGGCGACAAAAAGCGCTGGGACGTGCGATTGTGGACGACGCTCGGCGAATACATGCAGGCCCGCGTGATGGCTGCCGGCGACGGTTCGAATGCGGGCGGCGAAGGCGCCGCGCGGCACTTCGCGCGGCACGGTGTGACCGACGAGGAATCGCTCGAGAAACTGCGCAATCGCAAGAGCTATTACGCGAGCCTTGTGCCGGCGATTCCTGGCCAGTATCGGCGCTTGCGCGAAGCGGACGGCGTGAAGATCGGCGGCAAAACGTGGCGCGTGGTGACCGGCTTCGGTCATTCGCCCGAACACTGCGCGTTGTTCTGCGAGGAGACCGGCGTGCTGATTTCCGGTGACATGGTGCTGCCGCGCATTTCGACCAACGTGTCGGTGTTCGATATGGAGCCGGAAGGCTCGCCGCTTGCGCTCTATCTGGAGTCGCTCGGTCGCTACGAGACGATGCCGGAAGAGACGCTGGTGCTGCCGTCACATGGCAAGCCGTTCCGCGGCGTGCGCACGCGGATCCGGCAATTGCGTGAGCATCATGATGCGCGTCTGGCGGAAGTGCGCGAGGCATGCGCGGAAAAACCGCAAAGCGCTGCGGATATCGTGCCGCTCATGTTCAAGCGTCAGCTCGACATTCATCAGATGACGTTTGCGATGGGCGAAGCGCTGGCGCACTTGCATCTGCTGTGGCTGGCGGGGGAGTTGAAGCGTGCGCAGGATGCGAATGGGGTGATTCGGTTTTCGCCGGCGTGATTGCGGTGGCGTGCAGATGAAAAAGCCCGGTGCTTACGCAACCGGGCTTTTTCTCGCGCGCTGCAGACGCAGAAGCGATTACTGCACCGACACCGTCCCGAAGTTCTGCCGTCCAAACGGACTCACGTGATAACCGCTCACGTTCGTGCGCGTGATGGCCGCCGCAGTGGGATAGCCGAGCGGAATCCACAGCGCCTGATCGTGAATGACCTGCTGCGCCTGTTCGTACGCTTTCGCGCGCTTCGTCTGATCCGGCGTCGCCTTGCCGTCGGCAATCAGTTTGTCTAGATCCTGATCGCAGAAGCGCGCGAAGTTGATGCCCGACTTGACCGCGTTGCAACTGAATAGCGGCGACAGGTAGTTGTCTGGATCGCCGTTGTCGCCCGCCCAGCCCATGAATAGCGAATCATGCTGGCCTTGCTTGGCCTCCTTGATCAGCTCACCCCATTCGATCACCTTCACCTCGGCCTTCACGCCGATCTTCGCGAAGTCGGCTTGCAGCAGTTCCGCGCCGGCCTTCGGATTCGGGTTCAGCACGCTGCCGTTCGGACGCACCCAGATCGTCGTTTCGAAGCCGTTCGGATAGCCCGCGTCGGCGAGGAGCTTCTTCGCCTTTGCCGGGTCGTACGGCCACGCCTTAACGGACTTGTTGTAGCTCCATGTGTTCGGCGGATACGGGTTCACGGCCGCCGTTGCCGTATTGTCGAACACGGTCTTCAGATACGTGGTGCGGTCGAACGCCATGTTGAGCGCAGCGCGCACCTTCTGGTTGTCGAGCGGCTTCTTCTGCGTGTTCAACGCGACGAACGCCGTCATGAAGGCGGGCGTCTGCACGATGGCGAGCGACTTGTCGCCCTTCGCGTCGGCGAGATCCTGCGGCTTCGGCGACAAGGCGATCTGGCATTCGCCGGTTTTCACCTTCTGCGCGCGCACCGTGGCGTCCGGCGTGATCGCGTAGATCAAACGGTCGATCTTCGGTTTTGGACCCCAGTAGGCAGGATTCACGTCATAGCGGATCACGGCGTCTTTCGTATAGCTCTTCAGCTCGAACGGACCCGTGCCGATCGGTTTCGAATTCAGATCGGCCTGCTTGCCGGCCTTGAGCAACTGGTCGGCATATTCAGCCGAATAGATCGAGGCGAAACCCATCGTCAGGATCGACACGAACGTTGCGTCGGGCGCGTTCAGCTCGAACTTGACGGTGTTGTCGTCGACCTTGCTGATGGACTTGATGAGCTTCGGCAGGCCCATCGACTGCGCATGCGGGAAGCCGCTCGCGCCCGCCACCTTGTGCCACGGATTGCTGTCGTCGAGCATGCGCTCGAACGTGAAGACGACGTCGTCGGCCGTAAGCGGCCGGGTGGGCTTGAAGTAGTCGGTGGTCTGGAACTGCACGTTCGGGCGCAGATGGAACGTGTAAGTGAGGCCGTCGGCGCTCACGTCCCACTTGTCGGCCAGCGCCGGCACGACTTTCTTCGCCGCCTCGTCGTACGAGACCAGCGAGTTGAAGATCACATCGGCCGACGCATTGGTCGTGACGAGCGAATTGAACTGCACGACATCGAAGCCGTCGGGGCTCGACTCGGTGCAGACGGTCAGCGGTTTGGCGAGCACGAGCGCGGGCGCCGTGAACAGTACGGCGGCTGCGAGCAGTTTGAAGCGCATAGGATCTCCCATAACAAGCGCAGTCAGGCAGTGCGTCTGGTTGTGTGGTTATATTCCGTTGACGAGAGCGACGGGCGGCCGTCCAGCGTAGCCGCCGTCTTCATTGTGATACGTTTCCGGCGCTGGCGCATGGCTTGGACAATGTCGCCCACACGCGCGCCGGCCTTCGCGAAAGCTTATCGAAGGGTGGTTGCGCCGACAACAACATAATCCGCATATTCATATGGAAGGTTGGCCGGCCTCGCGGCGCGGCGTCGAAGCTCATGCCGCCGCTGCGCGCCGCAGCAGATAAGCGATACCTTCGATCGCACGCACGCCGTACCACGAAACCATTTCCCCATCGATCAACTCGATACGCTTGCCGGCCAGCCGCGCGTCGCGTTTCAGCGTGTCGCAATGGGCCTGGGTGAAGCGATACGGCTCACTGGAGAGCAGGATGCGATCGACTTGGGCAAGCCATGGCGCGGTGTCGAGATCGAGCGTTGGGTAACGTCTTGCGCCTTGCGCACCGCCTTGCACATCAGGGAGCGTGTGCCAGTTCACGAGTCGCAGCATCGCGGAGATATAGGTGTCGCGCGCCACGGTCATCCACGGCTCGCGCCAGATCAGATAGAGCACGTTTTGCGGCGCGAATGCGTGCGCAGCCGCTTCGTCTAGGCGGGCTTCGAGCGCTTCGCTCAGGCGCTGCGCTTCCCGCGTCCGATCGAAGATCGAGCCCAGCAGCGTATAGAGCACCAGATTGTCCTGCGGTGTCCGCGGATGCGTCACGACGATATGCGGCACGAACGCGCGCAGTTGCTCGACGGTATCGCGTTCGTTTTCGTCGATATTGACGATCAGATGGGTGGGGCGCAACGCACGAATGGCGTCGAGGTTCACGGCCTTGGTGCCGCCGACCTTGCGGACCTCGCGCACCTTGTCGTGAGGATGCACGCAAAAGCCGGTGCGGCCGACAATCTGCCGGTCGAGACCGAGCGCGAACAGCAGTTCGGTAATGCTCGGCACCAGCGAGACGATGCGTGCCGCGGCGCCGGCGGGTTCGTGCGCGACGCCGGCTGCATCGACCGCACGGGGGTGCATGCCTTACTCGGCTTCTGTGGCGGCGCGCGGCTTGCGCGGCGCGCGTTCGAACGCGCGGTCGTAGAGCCAACGCGGCAGCACGTGCAGCAGCATGGCCACGATGCGCATCTGCCAGGGGAACACCGCGAACGCCGTTTGACGTTCGATCGCCTGCGCCACCTTCACCGCGAAACGGTCGGCGTCCATCAGGAAAGGCATGGTGTACGGGTTGTGCTCGGTCATGGGCGTGCGGATATAGCCGGGCGCGATGGTGACCACACCGACGTCATGCGGCCGCATTTCCACGCGCAACGCTTCGAGATACTTGAGCGCCGCCGATTTCGACGCGCTGTACGCGCCGGACCCCGGCAAGCCACGCACACTGGCGACGCTGGCGATACCCACCAGCGTGCCGCGTTTCGCGGCGATCATCGCGGCGGCGAACGGCTCGAAGGTGGCGACCATGCCGAAGTAATTGATATCCATCACTTCGCGAAAGGTGCGCAAATCGCCCTGGCCCGTGACCGCGCCGCGGCTGATGCCGGCGTTGGCGATCACGACGTCCGGCAAGCCGTGCCGCTCGATGAACTGCGCGGCCGCGTCGGCGAGCGCTTCGGCGTCGCGAACGTCGACGGAATAGATGGAGACGGTGTTCTGCGGATGGGACTGCTGGAACGCGGCGAGGGCGTCGCCGCGGCGGGCAACGAGGCCGAGAATCGCGCCGCGCCGCGCATATTCGGCGGCGAGCGCGAGGCCAATGCCACTCGAAGCGCCGGTAATGAAAACCTTCAGCGGTGAACTCATTCCGGCGCCTCTGCTTTACATCTTCTTGGCGCGGACTTGCGCGACCAGGTAGTCCAGCACCTGGAGCGTGCCCGGCAGGCTGTTGGTCGCGGCCGGGCCGGTTTCATACTTGCCCTGCACGGCCAACGTCGGCACGCCGTCGATCTTGTAGTCTTCCAGCAGCTTCTTGTCTTTCTGCAGCGCGCTTTGCGTCGAGAACGAGTTGTACGCGTCCATATATTTCTTCGGATCGACGCCGTTCTTCGCGAGGAATTTGGCCTGATCTTCCGGCGTCAGCAGGTAGTTCTTGTTGACGTGGATTTCATTGAAGACCTTCGGCGTGAGCTGCGAGGCGAGGCCGAGTGCGTCCAGCGCGTGATACATCTTGGAATGCGGAATGAAGTCGTCGCGGAAGGCGACCGGTACGCGCTTGAACACCACGTCCGGGTTTTGCTTCTTCACCCACGTTTCGAGGTACGGGTCGAATTCGTTGCAATGCGGGCAGCCGTACCAGAAGAATTCGGTGACTTCGATCTTGCCGGCGGGCACGTCGGTCGGCTGCGCCGTGGGCAGCACGGTGTAGTCCTTGCCCGACACCGGCGCGGCCGGCGATGCTTGCGCCGTGGCGGCAACGAGTCCCAGCGAGAGGAACAGAATGCTCAGCAGTTTTTTCATGTTGTGTTGACCCAAGTAGGCGTAAAACAGTGGCGCCACGCAAAAGCCCGCCACCGTCTTCAGATTTCGGCGTCGGACGGTTTCAGCCGTCCTTCGTGCTTGTGACACGCGCCGCGCGCCGATAGTTCGGCGGCGGCGCGTCCCGGCAAATCACCGTTTGTTTTTTGTTGGCTTATTGCTTCGTGAAGCGGATCACCGCGGTATCCACGCCCGCATCGGACAGACGCTGACGGCTCGAATTCATGTCTTCGAACTTCGAGAACGGCCCGATACGCACGCGGTAATACGTGACGCCGCCGGCGTCGCGCTGCGTGACCTTCGATTCGAAGCCCTGGAACGCGAGACGCGCACGCTGCTGTTCGGCGTCCGCCGCGGTCTTATAGGCGCCGACTTGCAGGAAGTAGCCGGTGTTCGCGTCGCCCGCTGCCGGCGCCGTGCCCGAACCGGGCTTGGCGTTGGCGGCGGTGGCCGACGAGCTGCTCTTCGGCGCGGAACCTGCCGCGGTGGCGGCCGGCGCGCTGGAAGCTTGCGGCTTCTTAGCCGGCGTGGCGGCCGTGCCGTTGGCGTTGTCCTGCGCGGGCTTCGGCGCAACCGCTGTGCCATTCGCATTGCCACTGTTGCCGTTAGCCGGTGGCACTTCGACGATTTGCGGCTCTTCCAGCATCCCCGACTGCGTCTGCGGGTTGGTCTGGCCCGGCGCCGTGTTCGGCGGCGCGGGTTGCGCGGCTTGCGGCACCGGCTGACCCGGCGTCTTGCCTTGCAGCGGACGGTTCGGGTCGTATTGCGGCTGGCTCGCGCCGGCGTCGGACGCCGCGGGCGGCGCCACCTTCGAGACGAATGGCGTGGGCGCACGGGTGATATACAGCGCCACCACTACCGCGATCGCAAGGCCAACGATCAGGCCCAGCACGATGCCGAGAAAAGTCCCCCCGGTTTGTTTCGATTGCTTTGTTGTGCGGCGTGGTTTTGCCATCGTATGAATCACCTGCAAAAAGAATCCTGGAACGGCCGCCGATTATAACGACGGCCGCATGCATGTTGCGCCGGAGGACTTACATCTTGACGGGAGCGGAGACGCCGATCGTCGCGAGACCGTTGGCCAGCACCTGGCGCGTGGCCGCGAGCAGCGCCACGCGTGCATTGCGCTCGGCCGCATCGTCGACCAGCACGCGTTCGGCACGGTCATTGTAGAACGAGTGGAATTCCCCGGCGAGGTCGCGCAGATAGAACGCGACCGCGTGCGGCGCGAGTTCGTCCGCAGCGTGTTGCAGCATGTCCGGGAATTCGGCGAGTTTGTTCAGCAGGGCCATCGCGCGTTCGCTGGTGAGCGGGGCGACGTCGACCTCGGCCAGCGTGCTTTCGTCCGTGCTGTAGCGTGCCTTGCATTCGGCGATCACCGAGCAGATCCGTGCATGCGCGTACTGCACGTAATGCACCGGGTTCTCGTCGTTCTGTTTCAACGCGAGGTCGATGTCGAACACGAATTCCGTGTCGGCTTTGCGCGAGATCAGGAAGAAGCGCACGGCGTCGCGGCCGCGGCGGATCGTTTCCTCGTCGATCAGATCGACGGCGGCTTCCGAGCCCGGCGTCGCGCCGCCCGACCATTCGATCAGGTCGCGCACCGTCACGTAGCTGCCGGCGCGCTTGGAGATTTTCACCTCTTCACCGTTGCGCATGACGGTGACCATCTTGTGCAGGATGTAGTCGGGATAGCCCTTCGGAATGCCGATGCCGAGACCCTGCAGGCCGGCGCGCACCCGCGCGATCGTGCCGTGGTGGTCCGAACCCTGAATGTTGATCACCTTGGTAAAGCCGCGTTCCCACTTGGCGACGTGATAGGCGACGTCCGGCACGAAGTACGTGTAGGTGCCGTCGGTCTTGCGCATCACGCGGTCTTTGTCGTCGCCGTCGTCCGTGGTGCGTAGCCACAGCGCGCCTTCCTGCTCGTAGGTCTTGCCGGCGGCGATCAGCGCCTCGACGGTCTTCTCGACGCGGCCTTCCTTGTACAGCGACGATTCCAGGTAGTACTGGTCGAACTTCACGCCGAACGCCTGCAAGTCCATGTCCTGCTCGCGGCGCAGATACGCCACGGCAAAGCGGCGGATCGCTTCGAGGTCTTCCACGTCGCGCGCGCCGGTGACCGGCTCGCCGTCGCTCGCGGCCACGGTGGCGCCGTTCAGATAGTCCTTCGCGATGTCGGCGATGTACTCGCCGTTGTACGCCGAAGCCGGCCAGCCCTCGTCGCCGGGGGCGAGCCCGCGGGCGCGCGCCTGGGTCGACAGGGCGAGCGTCTGGATCTGCACGCCGGCGTCGTTGTAGTAGAACTCGCGGTGCACGTCCCAGCCTTGGCTAGCCAGCACGTTCGAGAGCGCGTCGCCGAGCGCGGCCTGACGGCCGTGGCCGACGTGCAGCGGGCCGGTCGGGTTGGCCGAGACGAACTCGATCAGCACATGCTTGCCGGCGTCGCGTTGCGAGCGGCCAAAGCGCTCCTGTTCAGCGAACACGGCGGCGATCACCGCCTGCTTGGCAGCGGCCGCGAGGCGCAGGTTGATGAAGCCCGGGCCCGCCACTTCAGCCGCTTCGATCAGGCCCTTGGCCTGCGGCTGCGCGAGCAGCGCGTCGACGATCTGTTGCGCCAGCTGGCGCGGATTGGCGCGCAGCGGCTTGGCGAGTTGCATCGCCACGTTGCAGGCGACGTCGCCGTGCGCGGCGACCTTGGGCCGCTCCAGCGTGATGGTGGGCGACACGAACGCGGCTTCGGTCGCGCCTTGCGAGGCAGTCGCGACCTGCTTCACCGTGTCGGCGAGCAGTGTTTCGAGGGTAAGTTTATGTGCAGGCAGCATGCTTGTTGCGAGTCCAGTGAGGCAATCCGGTGATGCGGAAGAGGCGCCGGCCGCGCGGCAGGCGCGACCGGTTCGTCAGAAGCGTGGAAAGCGGCCTGCACCCGCCGCGGCGCGTTGGGCGCAATGGGTGTGCGGCGTCAGGCACGTTGCCTGCAACGCGTTAAGCGCGGTGCGCGGCGACCGGCCGTGTCATGGGCTGCCGCGGCGGGCAGGGTATGAGGCGAGTTGCGGCCAACCGGCCCAGCCACGCCACTTTTGCTTCGCCGCGTGCGGCGCATTGCGGCACGCTTTTCCGTCCAGACGGATTTTAGCAGGTGCTAATATGTTCAATGAGATGCCCAGCAAGGGCCGTGGCCGCCACGCCTGATCGGCGAGCCAACGTAACGCGCGCCGGCGGTCGCCTTTGAGCCGCTCGCGCGCCAATCGAACATAACGAAAAAGGGAACAGTCATGCTGATTACTTTCAAATGCCACGCCTGCCCGGACGTGATGATGCTGGAAAATCTTGCGCAGTATCTGGTCGGCATCGTCGGCAAGCGGCTGGGTGAGCGCGGCGTCATTACTCACGACGAACTGGCCCCGGCCATTCAGAAACTCGAAGCAGCCATTTCCGTCGACAAACAGGAACGTGCCGAGCACGACGGCCATTTCCACGAAGGCGAAGACGGTCACGATCATCACGAGATTCCGCCGGGGCTCGCGCAGCGCGCGTATCCGTTCCTCGACATGCTGCGCGCGGCGCAGAAGGAAAACGCGGATATCGTCTGGGGTCTCTGATCCCGCGCCGGTCCGCCGGCCGCTGCGCTCTGACGAGCCGCGGCGCTTCGCGGCGCGAACCCTGACGCACCAATGAAAAGAGCCCGCTTTCATGCGGGCTCTTTGTCGTTCAGCGATCCGGACCGGCCGCCACCATGCTGCTTACTGGCTGGCGGCGTCCGCCGGAGCGGCCGCAGGAGCCGACGCACCTTTCTTCGCTTTCTGTTTCTTCGGTTTCTTGACGTGTTTCACCGTGGGCGGCGAATACGAACTGACCGAACTGGAACCGCCAGGCGCGGCGGGTTGGGCCAGCGCCACCGAGGCACCCAAAGCAAGCGAAACAGCGGTCAACAACAGCGTCAGCTTCTTCATACGATTTTCTCCGTTGACGATTGCAAATTAATGAGCCGACGCGTTTTGGCCGCGTCTGGCGGGGTCAAGCCGCCTCAGTCTACAAAGCCGAAAATTACGTTGCCGCAAATATTCAGTCTTTCTCGCCCGATATAGTGGGTTTCCCGCCACGCCTCGCCGCGCCTCGCTTTGCCGCTTCGCGCTTAGAGCAAAGGCGCCAAGGCCCGCTCCGCATCCGTCTTCGACAACGACATGCGCTTTGCGTAGTCTTCCAACTGGTCTTGCCCGATCTTGCCGACCGAGAAATAGGTGCTGTCCGGATGCGCGAGATAGAAACCGGAGACGCTTGCCGCCGGCAACATGGCGAGCGATTCGGTCACGCTCATACCGATTTCGGTGGCGTGCAGCACGTCGAACATGTCGCGCTTCACCAGGTGATCCGGGCAAGCCGGATAGCCGGGCGCCGGGCGAATGCCACGGTACTTTTCCGCGATCAGGTCGTCGTTTGCGAGGGTTTCGTCGTTCGCGTAGCCCCACAGGTCGCGCCGCACGCGTGCGTGCAGCGCTTCGGCGAAGGCTTCGGCGAAACGGTCGGCGAGTGCCTTCAGCATGATTGCGCTGTAGTCGTCGTGGTCCTTTTCGAACTGCTTTTCCTTCACGTCGACGCCCAGACCCGCCGTCACCGCGAACATGCCGATGTAGTCGGCCACGCCCGAGTCTTTCGGCGCGATGAAGTCGGCAAGCGAACGGTTCGGCCGCATCACGCCGTCCACCACCGGACGCACGCTTTGCTGGCGCAGATTGCGCCACGTGAGCGCGACTTCCGAGCGCGATTCGTCCGTGTAGATTTCGATGTCGTCGTCATTCACCGTGTTGGCCGGCAACAGCGCGATCACGCCGTTCGCCTGCAGCCAGCGGCCCTGGATCAGGCGCGCGAGCATCGACTTGCCGTCCGAGAAAACACGCCGCGCCGATTCGCCCACGATCTCGTCGTTCAGAATGGCCGGATACGGGCCGGCCAGATCCCACGTCTGGAAGAACGGACCCCAGTCGATATAGTTCGCCAGCTCGCTCAGATCGAAGTTCTTGAACACGCGGCGGCCGATGAACTTCGGCTTGACCGGCTGATAGTTCGCCCAGTCGATCCTGGTCTTGTTGGCGCGGGCTTCGGCCAGCGTGACCATGGGCTGCGCTTTCTTGTTGGCGTGCTGGTCGCGGATCCGGTCGTAATCGGACTTGAGTTCGTCGAGGTACTTGGCTGCGCCTTCGTCGGACAGCAGGCTCGACGCCACGGACACCGAGCGCGACGCGTCCGGCACGTAGACCACCGGCCCTTCGTAATGCGGCGCGATCTTCACGGCAGTGTGCACGCGCGAGGTGGTGGCGCCGCCGATCAGGAGCGGAATCTTCTTGATACGGAAGTAGTCGTCGCGTTGCATTTCCGACGCGACGTAGGCCATCTCTTCGAGGCTCGGTGTGATCAGCCCGGAGAGACCGATGATGTCGGCGCCTTCGACCTTCGCCTTGGCGAGAATGTCGTTGCACGGGACCATCACGCCCATGTTGACCACTTCGAAGTTATTGCACTGAAGCACCACCGAGACGATGTTCTTGCCGATATCGTGCACGTCGCCCTTCACCGTGGCGATGACGATCTTGCCCTTCGCGCGCACGTCGGCGCCGGCTTCAGCGAGCTGCTTCTTTTCTTCTTCGATGTACGGAATCAGATGCGCGACGGCCTGCTTCATGACGCGCGCCGACTTCACCACTTGCGGCAGGAACATCTTGCCCTGACCGAACAGGTCGCCGACGATGTTCATGCCGTCCATCAACGGCCCTTCGATCACGTTGATCGGGCGGCCGCCTTCGGCCGCGATCTTCGCGCGAACTTCCTCGGTGTCTTCGACGATGAAGTTGGTGATGCCGTGCACGAGCGCGTGCGACAGACGTTTCTCGACCGGCTGGTTGCGCCACTCGAGATTCTCTTCCTTCTTCGCGGCGCCGGTCTTGAACTTGTCGGCGATTTCGAGCAGCCGGTCGGTGCCGTCTTCACGGCGGTTCAGCACGACGTCTTCAACCCGTTCGCGCAACTCCGGATCGAGGTCGGCATACACGCCGAGCTGGCCCGCGTTGACGATGCCCATGTCCATGCCCGCCTGGATCGCATGGTAGAGGAACACGGTGTGGATCGCCTCGCGCACCGGGTCATTGCCGCGGAACGAGAACGACACGTTCGACACACCGCCGCTCACCTTGGCGTACGGCAGGTTCTGCTTGATCCAGCGCGTCGCGTTGATGAAGTCGACGGCATAGTTGTTGTGCTCTTCGATGCCGGTTGCGATCGCGAAGATGTTCGGGTCGAAGATGATGTCTTCCGGCGGAAAGCCGACTTCGTTCACCAGGAAGTCGTACGAGCGCTTGCAGATCTGCGTCTTGCGCTCGAAGGTGTCGGCCTGGCCCTGTTCGTCGAATGCCATCACCACCGCGGCCGCGCCGTAGCGGCGAATCAGATTCGCGTGGTGGCGAAACGCTTCTTCGCCTTCCTTCAGCGAGATCGAGTTGACGATCGCCTTGCCTTGCACGCACTTCAAACCCGCTTCGATCACGTCCCATTTCGACGAGTCGATCATGATCGGCACGCGCGCGATATCCGGTTCCGATGCGATCAGATTCATGAAGCGCACCATCGCCGCTTTCGAATCGAGCATCGCCTCGTCCATGTTGACGTCGATGATCTGCGCGCCGTTCTCGACCTGCTGGCGCGCGACCGCGACCGCCTCGTCGAACTGGTCGTTCAGGATCATGCGCGCAAACGCCTTCGAGCCGGTTACGTTGGTGCGTTCACCCACGTTGATGAAGAGCGTCCCGGACGTGACGTTGAACGGTTCGAGGCCGGCAAGGCGCAAGGTGTGATCGGTCATGGCGTATGTGCTCGATTGCTGCGATTAAGTGCGTCGTGTTCGATGGCGATACTGCGGGCGGGGGAGGCGGCTCAGCGAACCACCGCTCGCCTCAGGCTGCGTCGCGGTATTGCGTCGGCCATTGGCGCGGCTTCACTTCGGCCAGCGCCTGCGCAATCGCCGCAATATGGTCCGGCGTCGTACCGCAGCAGCCGCCGGCAATATTCACGAGACCAGCCTGCGCGAACTCCTTCAGCAAGCCCGAGGTATCCGCGGGCAATTCGTCGAAGCCCGTGTCGCTCATCGGATTCGGCAAGCCGGCGTTCGGATAGCACGACACATAGGTGTCGCACAGCTTGGCCAGTTCGGCGATGTACGGGCGCATCAAAGCCGCGCCCAACGCGCAGTTCAGACCGAACGTGAGCGGCTTGGCGTGACGCAGCGAATTCCAGAAGGCTTCGACCGTCTGGCCCGACAGAATGCGGCCCGACGCGTCGGTGACGGTGCCGGAGATCATGATCGGCAGACGCTCGCCGGTATCTTCGAACAGTTCATCCAACGCAAAGAGCGCAGCCTTCGCATTGAGCGTGTCGAAAATGGTCTCGACGAGGAACAGATCGGCGCCGCCGTCGAGCAACGCCTTGGCCTGCTCGTAGTAGGCCGCGCGCAGTTCGTCGAACGTCACGTTGCGCGCGCCCGGATCGTTCACGTCAGGGGAAATGCTCGCGGTCTTCGGCGTCGGTCCGATCGCGCCGGCGACGAAGCGCGGCTTGTCGGGCGTCGAATACTTGTCGCAGGCGGCTCGCGCCAGTTTCGCCGACTCGAGGTTCATCTCGATGGCGAGGTCTTCCATGCCGTAGTCCGCCTGGGCAACCGTGGTCGCGCCAAACGTGTTGGTCTCGATGATGTCCGCGCCCGCCGCCAGATATTGCTCGTGGATCTCGCTGATGATCTGCGGCTGCGTGATCGACAGCAACTCGTTGTTGCCCTTGATGTCGCGCCCGTAGTCCTTGAAGCGTTCACCGCGATAGCGGGCTTCGTCGAGCTTGTAGCGCTGGATCATCGTGCCCATCGCGCCGTCCAGGATCAGGATGCGCGACTTGAGCAGCGCGGGCAGCGCCGTGCCGCGCGTGTAGGCGGCGTCGGGACGGACTGGCGTGGCGGTTTGAGCGGGCTGGTTCATGGCGGACGAGGGCTTGCGCCGGCTTTTTCGGGAAACCTGTCATTGTAGCCGCTGCCGGACGAAACCGCCCGGCGCGGGCGGGCGGCCGCCTGCCTGTCGAGGCGTGCCGCATGCGAAAGAGCGCGAAAGCGGCGCTACAAAGAAAACGGCCCAGTCAGGCAAAAGCTGCTGGGCCGCTTCACAATTGCCGACCAACTTGTAAAAACCGTCGGGGTGCCCGGGAACGGGGCCAGACGGCGTGGTCGATGTATGTCGCCAAAAACGTAAAGCCGAACCCCTCGCTTAGTGAAGAATCACCGGTTGATGCATCAGGCTGTCGAACTGGCCGAGGAATTCGTCAACTTCATCCAGCGACGGTTCCTCTTCGATCAACTTCTGCACGTGCTCGCGAAAGCGCGCCGCCATTGCTCCGTCGATATAGATCTCGCGCTGCATGTTCTTGTCGACGATCTCATAGCCACCTGACTTCATGGCCAGAGGACCTTCCTGCGGCGGAAACTCGACGACACAATAATTGGGGCTGTTGTAGATCATTTGCATGGCGACACTCCTTATTTCCGTTGGCTCCTGGCCATTCCTGCGCCATAGGTGGAGCGTATGGTTTGGAATTCAAGGGGTGGGTCCGGATTGACGGATGTAAAAGCTCCGAACCTACCGGTTAGACCGGCCTTTCAAGAAACGTTTCAAGCAGTGCAGCAAAACGGTGAGATTGCTCGATGGGCGCAAGATGAGCGGCATCGAGCAATTCGAAACGTGCGCCTTCGATGGCGTCTGCTATCGCCTGAGTGGAAGCAGGCGGCGTGCCCGTGTCGTGGCGGCCCGCCACGGTCAATGTTGGGCATCGGATTGTTGTCAGCTTACTGCGTACGTCGAAATCGCGCAGGGCTTCGCACGCCATGGCGTAGCCTTCTGGCAACGTCTGCATCAATACGTCGCGGATCTGCTCGACCGCTTCGGGGTGCGCAGCCTGAAAATCGGCTGTCAGCCAGCGGCTCAAGGTCGCGGGCACGAGCGCGGCCATGCCCTCGCTGCGGGCCGCGGCAGCCCGCTGGTCCCAGGTGGCGCGGGCCTCCGGCAGCGTGCCGCCGCTAGTGTCGGCGATCGTCAGCGTGTCGACGCGCGTAGGATGATCCAGCGCGAATTGCTGCGCGATCATGCCGCCCATCGACATGCCGACCAGATGAGTACGAGGTGCATCGAGCGTATCGAGTAGCGCGGCGAGATCGCGTGACAGGTCTGCCACGCCAAAGGGCGCGCCGGATGCAGCGGTCTTGCCATGGCCGCGCACGTCATAGCGCAATACGGTGTAGTCGTCGCGGAAATAGCCGGCGAGCTGGTCCCAGACGGACAGATCGCCGCCGAGCTGGTGAACGAACGTCAGCCATGGGCCGCCGCCCTCGTTGCTCAACACATAGCGCGTTTCGATACCGTTGATGTTCACTTGCATGCGGGCTCCTTTAAGGGGAACGCAGTGGAAGGGTCCATTCACGCGCGCTGTCGCCCATCTGGCCCGTACGTCTTCTTTGTATACGCAGCACCGGCGCGAACGGTTGCAGCAATGTGTTGCGAGTCGACCTCGTTGTGGAAGTTTCGTCGATTTGATCGAGGCCGCGCTCGGATTGGCGGTTCTCAGGGTTTGATGATGCCAGGCGCGTTGGCGGGTTCGGTCGAATCGACTGGCGGGGCTGCTGGGGAAGGAGCGGCACCACCGGGCGAGGCGGGTGCAGAAGGTCCAGCGCCGGGTGTATCGGCCGGGGAAGTGGGTGTAGAAGGTCCAACGCCGGTTATAGCTGCCGGTGAAGCGGGGGTAGATGGCCCGGTCGAATTGTCAGAGGAAGCCGTGCTCGTTGCGCCATTGCTGTCGGGCGAGCCGTCGGCGTTGCCGGCATTGAGCTTGCCGCGCCATACCAGTTCGAACTGCGTGCCGTTCGGTTCCGTCTGGACAATACGCGCGGGCAGCCAGCCGAGCGACGGCGCGAGCCACACGTCGATGCGGCGTAGATCGCCGTCATGGCGGGGCAGGCGCTTGAAATGGCGCGTGTCGAGGAAGCCTTGGTCCGTGCGGATGGTTTCGTCGCCAATCGTTTCGACCGGCCAATTTTCGCCGCTATCGTTGTCGACCACGAAGAACTGCCGCGTCACGCCCGGTTTGTAAGCGGCGGGATCGCCGCGCACGAGGCTGGCGAGTTGCATCACCATGCTGAAACGGTCCTGCGCGCCATCGGGCAACGGTAGCGCGGCCGGGGTGCGCGTGAAGGCGATCTTCTTGTCCGTGCGATTGAAGATCGCGACGTCTTCAGCCCGGCGGCCGCGCTTTTCGATGTACTGGTCCGGCGCGAGGCCGAATGCATCGATGCGGCCATGACTCGAATACACGAAAGTGCCGACGAAAGGCAATGGCACCGAGACGACCATTTCGTAGCTTTGCGCGGTGCTCGTCCAATGGATCGTGCCGGGTTGGTTGCGCACGCCGTTGTAGAACGTGTCGTACTGCAGTTCGCCGGATGGCGGGACCGAGAATTTCACGCCTGGCGACGCTTGCGGCGCACTCGCGGCAGCGGTGGCACTGGCCGCGCCGGCGGCGCTCGCGGCAGCATTCGGAGTCGCGTTGGCGCCTGCTGCATCTGGTGCACTCGCCGCCGCGTTCGATGCCGCGGCAGGCGCAACCGGCGCCGCTTGCTTCGCCGGTTGCAGCGCCGTCAACACATGTTCGCGCGGCTTGCGCGCCGGTGCCCGCCGCGCGGGCGCTGGTTCAGGCGTGGAGGTCGCGGCGGCGGCCGGTTGACGTTCGATCCGTTCGGGCGTCAGCAAAGCGACCTGCACGGGCACATGCTCGTTGTCCGAAGGATTCAGCGTCGCGCGATTGCGCTCGACCCATTGCGCGGCAATCCAGTGCAAAACGGCCACGATCAGCAACACCGCGATCCAGCGCCCCGCGCGCATACCGGTGCGCGGCCCGCTGGGCGGGGTGCGATCGGAACGGCGGGCTGCGGGAGCTGAGGACATCGGCAAGTGAACGTGTTCGGAAGGAAAGCGTCGGGATTGACGGCCAGGGTGTATGGGCTGCGGCTATGGGGAAAAGTCGGGCGCAAGCTCATCTGAAAGCGGCGAGGCCGGCCGCGAACCAATTCGACTGCACGGCTGCGAGCGATGTTCCGCGCTCATGCGATACGCACGGTCCAACGCGCAGTGAACGGACGATCAACGCGCAGTCAACGCACAGTCAACGCACAGTCAACGCACCGAGCAACGCATACAACACATGCAACGCCGAGCGGTCCGCTCACCAGGTTTTCTGTTTCCGAGCCGACGATTGCGCCGCACCTCGCGTACGGCATCATGCCTTTTCGTCACGCGGCGCCGCACTATACCCCAGCTCATACGAGAGCTTTTGCGCGCACTCGCGCAGCGCCGTGTCGATTTCTCCGCCCCAGCGAATATCCAACGCGCCCTCATGACCGAGCGCGACGAGGCCGAGCGCGAGTTCGCCGGTCGAGTCGAATACGGGCATCGAGAACGCGTGGATGGTGGGCAGCAACATGCCTTCCACGCGCGCCGCCTGGTGCTCGCGCACTTGCGCGAGCACCTGCTCGACTTCGTCTCGCGTGCGCGGGCCACCTATATGTGACGAGCGCCGCGAATCGGCCAGCTCACGTTCGAGCATCGCGGCGGTCTTGCTCGATGGCAGATATGCCGCGAACAGCAAGCCGGTGGCGGAACTGAGCAGCGGCATCACATCGCCGAGTTTCAGCGACGCCTTTGCCGGATAGCTCGATTCCATCCAGTGCACCATGGTCGGCCCCTGATTGCCCCATACCGCGATGCCGACCGTGAGATCGAGCCGGTCGCGCAATTCGGACAGCGCGATGCGCGCGAGCTTCACACCGTCCACGCGGGCGAGCCGCGCGAGTCCCAATTGCAGCGCAAAACCGCCCAGTTCGTAACGGCCCGACAAAGGATCTTGCGACACCACGCCGAGGCGCAGAAAACTCACCAGGTAACGATGCGCCTTTGCCGGGCTCATGCCGGCACGCTGGGCGAGATCGCGCAGCATCATGGCGCGCGGTTCGTGAGTCAGGACATCGAGCAATCTGAAGCCGACTTCGATCGACTGGATGCCCGAGCGCAGTTTTTCCTCGCCGCTGTCGGCGCTTTCGTCTTCGGATTCGGGCGTGTCGAGCGGTTCGGCGGAGTCGGCGTCGGTGCGGATCGCGCCGGAGCGGGCAATAGGAGGCATGAGCGAGGCGCACGAAGCGCATTCAAAGGTGATACACGGGTGAGGCGGACGCGGGCATTTGGGCTGCGCCGATTCACCATCGTAGAATAGATTCCTTCTATCGTCACTAACACGGTTCACTCATCTATGAAACTTGCCACGCTGAAGGACGGCACGCGCGACGGCCAGCTGATCGTCGTGTCCCGCGACCTGCACACCGCGGCCGTCGCCGACGCAATCGCGCCCACGTTGCAGCGCGTGCTCGACGACTGGGCCTTCTATGCGCCGCAACTGCACGATCTGTATGACGCGCTCAATCAGGGCCGCGCGCGCAACACCTTCGCTTTCGACGCGAGGGAATGCATGGCGCCGCTGCCGCGCGCGTTCCAGTGGGCCGACGGCTCGTCGTATGTGAACCATGTCGAACTGGTGCGGCGAGCGCGCGGCGCGGAAATGCCGCCGGAGTTCTGGACCGACCCGCTGATGTATCAGGGCGGCAGCGACGACTTCATCGGACCGAAGGATGACGTGCTGTGCGCATCTGAGGCATTCGGTATCGACTTCGAGGCGGAAGTCGCCGTGATCACCACCGACGTGCCGATGGGCGCCACGCCCGATCAGGCGCTCAGGAGCGTGCGTCTGATCACGCTCGTCAACGACGTCTCGCTGCGCAACCTGATTCCCGCCGAACTGGCGAAGGGCTTCGGCTTTTTCCAGAGCAAACCGGCCACGTCGTTCGCGCCGGTCGCGGTGACGCCCGACGAACTCGGCGAACACTGGCGCGAAGGCCGCGTGCACCGGCCGATGATCGTCCACTGGAACGGCAAGAAAGTCGGTCAGCCGGACGCCGGCACCGACATGGTGTTCCACTTCGGCCAGTTGATCGCGCACGCGGCGAAGACGCGCAACCTGCGCGCGGGCGCGATCGTGGGCTCGGGCACGGTATCGAACAAGGACGCCAAGCGCGGCTATTGCTGTATCGCCGAGAAGCGCTGCCTCGAAACGATCGAGCACGGTGCGCCGCAAAC
Organism: Paraburkholderia sp. RL17-381-BIF-C; assembly: GCF_046026435.1. NCBI lineage: Bacteria > Pseudomonadati > Pseudomonadota > Betaproteobacteria > Burkholderiales > Burkholderiaceae > Paraburkholderia > Paraburkholderia sp. RL17-381-BIF-C. Next base: position 46,361 of record NZ_JARESX010000013.1, read on the forward strand.
CGAGTTCATGAAGTACGGCGACACGGTGAAGATCGAAATGTTCGATGAAGCGGGCAAGTCGATCTTCGGTTCGATCGACCAGGGCATCGCGCCGCTGGATTGATGCATCGCTTGCGTGCCGGGCGCAACAGTCCGGCCGCTCCGGCGCGCGTCGCGCCGGATGCGAAAGGGTTTAGCCCGATGCCGCGGCCGGTGCGCGCGGCTACACTGACTGGCGCGGCGGCGCGGCGGCGCGGCGGCGCGGCCCGGGGCGGGCTGGCAGTGGGGACATCGCATGAACGCCGTGACGCAGAACAGCGCGTGAACGACACGTGAGCCGGGCACGAGCAAGTCCATCGGCAGCACATCAAAAACGAAAAACCGTGAGGAGACAGCATGCCGCAAATCGAAACCCTTGAACCTGGAAGCCGGCGCGCTCGCGCATCGAGCCTGCGCGTGAATCGTTCGCATAAGCGGCTCGCGCGTCGTGCCCTTGCATTGTGCGCGGCAGTTGCCGGCGTATTGCCCGGCATTGCGCTGGCGCAGGTGAAAATCGGCCTCGTGCTGTCGCTGACCGGGCCGGCCGCGTCGCTCGGCATTCCCGCACGCGATACGGTTGCGTTGCTGCCCAAGCAGATCGGCGGTCAGAGCGTCGAATACATCGTGCTCGACGACGCGTCCGATACCACCCAGGCCGTGCAGGACACCAAGAAGCTGATCTCCGAAAATCACGTCGATGCGATCATCGGCTCGTCGATCACGCCGAATTCGCTGGCGATGATCGACGTGGTCGCCGAAGGTGAAACACCGATGATCTCGCTGGCGTCGTCGGCGAAGATCATCGAGCCGGTGGACGCGAAACGCCACTGGGTCTTCAAGACGCCACAAACGGACGCGATGATGGCGTCGGCGATTGCCGAACATGCCAGCCTGCACGGCGTTAAAACCATTGCGTTCATCGGCCAGGCCGACGCGCTCGGCGAAACCTTCTACACCGAGGTCGCGAAGTTCGCGCAACTGCATCACATCAGTATGGTGGCGAGCGAGCGCTTCAATCGCACCGATCCGAGCGTGACCGGCCAGGTCCTCAAGATTCTGGCGACGCATCCCGATGCCGTGGTGGTCGGCGCGGCCGGCACGCCCGCCGCGTTGCCGCCGAAGACGCTGCGGGAACGCGGTTACAAAGGGCTGATCTATCACAATCACGGGGTCGGCAATAACGACTTCCTGCGCGTGTGCGGCGCGGATTGCAACGGCACCTTCCTGCCCGCGAGTCCGGTGCTGGTCGCCGCGCAATTGCCGGCGGATCATCCGGCCAAGCGCCTCGCGCTCGACTACATCGCGCGCTTCGAAGCCGTGCGCGGCACGGGCAGCGTGTCGGCGTTCGGCTCGTACACATGGGACGCGGGCATGCTGCTCGGTCAGGCTGTACCGGTCGCGCTGAAAAGCGGCGCGCCGGGCTCGCCGGAATTTCGCCGTGCACTGCGCAATGCGCTCGAAGCGACGCGCGGTCTCGCGGATACCAACGGCGTCGTCAACATGAGCGCCACCGATCACCTCGGGCTCGATCAACGGGCGCGTGTGATGGTCGAGATCAAGAATGGGAAGTGGGTTTATCAGCCGCGCTGAACGAGCGGCGCATGCGCCACTCAGTAAAACGCTGGGCCGTTTCATGTTTTTCGCGCCGCTTGCACGTGCGGTGGCGGCGCGCTCAATGAACGCGGCCCGGTTCAACAGATACACCGATATACGGATTGCTCATCATGTCTCAGGCACCACACCGTAACGACGCGTTTTACGCGCACTATCAGTCGCTCCAGTTGCATCGCCATGCGCACGGCGTGCTCGAAGTCGTGATGAGCGGCGAGGGCGCCAACAAGAGCGGACTCGCCACCGCCAACGCGCGCATGCACTTCGAACTCGCCGAGATCTGGCGCGACATCGACCGCGATCCCGATACGCGTGTGGCGATCATTCGCGGTGAGGGCAAGGGATTTTCGGCCGGCGGCGACCTGCAACTCGTCGAAGACATGGCAACCGATTTCGACGTGCGCGCGCGCGTGTGGCGCGAGGCGCGCGATCTGGTCTACAACGTGATCAATTGCAGCAAGCCGGTCGTTTCCGCCATGCACGGGCCGGCGGTGGGCGCGGGGCTCGTGGCGGGCCTGCTCGCCGACATCTCGATCGCGGCGAAGACGGCGCGCATTATCGACGGCCACACGCGTCTGGGCGTGGCCGCGGGCGATCACGCGGCGATCGTGTGGCCGCTCCTGTGCGGCATGGCGAAAGCCAAGTATTACCTGATGCTATGCGAACCGGTGAGCGGCGAAGAGGCGGAGCGTATTGGCCTCGTGTCGCTTGCCGTCGACGAAAACGAACTGCTGCCGAAGGCTTTCGAGGTTGCGCAGAAGCTTGCCAACGGCTCGCAAACGGCGATTCGCTGGACCAAATACGCGTTGAACAACTGGCTGCGCTCGGCAGGGCCCGCGTTCGATACGTCGCTCGCGCTGGAATTCATGGGCTTTGCCGGGCCGGATGTGCGCGAAGGCGTGAACTCGCTGCGCGAGCGGCGCGCGCCGGATTTCGGCGGCGCCGACCCGTGGCGCGGGAAATCGTCGGGAGGCAACGCGGCGGACGGCGAGCGCTCGTGACGCCACTGTCCGCGCGGTATGATCGAATCAGACGCGCGCGGCACGGCGCCCCTTCCTTTCTTTATGCAGCGAGGCGACAAGCATGACTGACACTCCTGGCTCCACGCCGCCCTTTCCCGGCTTTCCTGGATTTCCGCCCGCTGAAATGCTCGAGCGCATGTGGGGCATGATGCGCATGTCGCCGTTCGGCTCGGCTTTCTCCGGCGCGCAACCGGGCGGCAGCCTCGGTCCCTCGCTCTCCATGATGTCGGACATGATGGCACCGCTCACGAATGTCGAGGAACTCGACAAGCGCATCACCGACATGCGCGCGGTCGAGCAATGGCTCAAGCTGAATCTGAACATGTTGCAGTCCGCGATTCAGGCGCTCGAAGTGCAGCGCGCGACGCTCGCGACGCTGCGCGCGTTCGGCGCCTTCGCGCAGTCGTCGATGACGCAGCCCGCGGCGGCCTCCGCCGCGCCGAGTCCCACAGCGCCGACGGGCTGGCCGCATCCGGCCGCACCGGCGCCCACCCCGGCACCGGCTGCTTCGGCGAGCGCCGGTTCGTCGGCCGAAGAGCCCTCCGGCGACGAAGAGCAAACGCCGGCAGCGCCGCCCTTCGACGCGTCCGCGTGGTGGAATCTGCTGCAATCCCAGTTCAACCAGATCGCCCAGTTCGCGATGACGCAGCCGGCGGCCGCGGCTGGCAGCGCGGCAACCGATTCCGCGCCAGGCGAAGAGGCGGCGTCGGCATCCGGCGCTGAACCGGCGAGCGACGCGCCGCCGCCCCCCGCGCAGGAAGCGGAGCACGCGGCTACGCGGCCGGCGGCGAAGCGGGCGCCGACGTCGGCCAAGCGCACGAGTGGTACGAGCACCACAAGTGGTGCGAGCGCCAGCCCGAGAACCACGAAAAAGTCTATCTAACAGAAGGAATGAAACGCGGCGGCGCGAGTCCGAGCCCTGGCGCTGCCCGAAACGGCGAATTCGCCGTCTGTCATGGATTTGACGCCGATCTTCGACACACTCCGCGAATCTCGCAATGGGTTGCGCGAGATCAGCCAGGCACCGGAATTGCGTCTGTTGCAGTGCGGGTTGCGTCAGGTCAGCGTGCTATCATTGTGTAAGCTTTTTTATGTGGCTTTTGGGCGTGCGCTGAATACAACCAATCCAACCGCCCTTGCTGCATTGCCGCCGGTATCCCCGGCGCAGGGCTGGACGGTGCGGCCTTGATCGCAGACTGGCTCGACCTCAGGCACGGGTATCCCTCACCCACGGTTGGCCGCGCAGCGCATAACCTAAGGTTAGGCGTAGGCGCAAAACGCCAGGACTTCTTTGCCGCCAGGTGCATCTGGGCGGCCGATTACCGCGTAAAATTGAATGCTTGGCCGGCAAACGGCGCGCACCCGGTGCGATCCGTTCGTCGTGAGCAAAAGTGCTACACGTAGTAGTAACAGACACAGACAGTATGCGCAGAACAGGGGTGGGACTATGAACACCATGCTTTATCCGGAACTTTATAAATCGCTCGAATCCGTTCGATGGGACATGGAGAAAGACATTCCCTGGGACAAGTTCGATGCATCGCTATTGACCGACGAGCAGGCGGCGACGATCAAGATGAACGCGATCACCGAATGGTCGGCGTTGCCCGCCACGGAAATGTTTCTGCGTGATAACCATCACGACAGCGATTTCTCCGCGTTCATGAGCGTGTGGTTCTTCGAAGAACAGAAGCATTCGCTGGTGCTGATGGAATATCTGCGCCGCTTCAAGCCGGAAATGTGCCCGACCGAAGAAGAGCTGCACGCGGTGCGCTTCGAATTCGATCCGGCGCCGCCGCTCGAAACGCTCATGCTGCACTTCTGCGGCGAAATCCGCCTGAATCACTGGTATCGCCGTGCCGCCGAATGGCACACCGAGCCGGTCATCAAGCACATCTACGAAACGATCTCGCGCGACGAAGCGCGTCATGGCGGCGCATATCTGCGCTACATGAAGAAGGCCATGTCGCAAACCGGCGACATCGCGCGCGCTGCGTTTGCGAAGATCGGCGTGCTGATGGCATCGGCTCGCCGCACGGAAAAGCCGCTGCACCCCACCAACCTGCACGTGAACCAGGCGCTGTTCCCGCGCGACACGATTCAATCGCGTCTGCCGGATCCGGAATGGCTCGAACGCTGGCTCGACGAGCAGATCCGTTTCGACGACAGCTGGGAAAAGAAGGTGGTGGAGCGCATTCTGCACAACCTGTCGATTCTGTTCGAGCGCACGTTCAACACGGCGCAGGAACTGAACCGCTACCGCAAGGAAGTGGTGCTGCGTCTGCAGGCCGAGCAGAAGTCGGCCGAACAGCCGGCTTGATGGTCGAAAGCGCCTGACTCCGGTTTGCGGCGCGCGCCGCGAACCGGCTCGAGGGCTTCAGGAAGGGCCTGGCACGCGCGAGCTTGCCGGGCCTTTTTGCTTCATGCCGTTCACCGTGTATCGTGACGGCACTTCCTTGTCTCTTTCCGACTCCTTCATGGCTGCCATTTTTGAACGCAAGATCCTGACGCGCGATGCTCTGGCGACGCTGCGTCCTTCGCTGAGCGCGCCAGTTGTGTTTACCAACGGTGTGTTCGATATCCTGCATCGCGGGCATGTCACTTATCTCGCGGACGCCAAGGCTTTGGGCGCCTGCCTGATTGTCGGCGTGAATAGCGATGCATCGGTTCGCATGCTCGGTAAAGGCGACGACCGGCCCATCAATAACGAGGCGGACCGCATGGCGTTGCTGGCAGCGCTGGAGAGCGTCGACTACGTGGTGTGCTTCGGCGAGCAAACGCCCGTGGAGTTGATTTCGGCGCTTCGGCCGGATGTGCTCGTCAAGGGCGGCGACTACGACATGGACACGTTGCCCGAGTCGGCCATTGTGCGAGGCTGGGGCGGCAAGGCGTTGGCGATTCCCTTCGAGCATGACCGCTCGACCACCGCGTTGCTGAAGAAAGTCCGTACTCAGGGCTAATGGCTGAGTGGCGCTCAATGGCGCTTAATGGTGCCGCGGTAAAGTTGCCGTGTCGAACTGGCTCCTTGCGTTTCGAATCTTGACGGCCGAACGCGTAACTGCCCGCGTTACTGCGACAGCGCGGAGGCCGCGATCGGCGCCGCCGGTGCCGGTCCGCCCACCACTGCCTGATCGGCGGCCTCGGCTGCCGTGACCGGCTTCACCTTCAACCATTCCGGATGAACCTGGCGGTTCAGATGGTTGGGCTCGCGTCCGCCGGCTGTGGGCGTCGGGCCAAATACGCCGCGCACCGCGACGAATGCCAGCATGTTGGCAAGAAACAATATGGCGATCAGCCAGCGCAGCATTGTTGGTTTTCCCCGTCCAGAAGTTGAGCCGCCGTTATCCGCGGTTATCCATATCGCCGCGATCAGGCCGCGCGTTAAGCTGCGCGCTCGGCAGCGATCAGCGCAAGACCGGACAGCACGAGCGAATCGTGGCGAGTATGCGGCACTTTCAGTGCACTCGCCACTTCGTCCACAGCGCCGCCGCTGACTACGAGCCGTACCGGCACCCGCCACTCTTCCTGCAGATCACGCCACATCCGCTCGATCAACCCCGCTTGCGCCAACGTGCAGCCGGCGGACAACGAGCGCGGCGTGTCGGTTGCGAAGAACGGACCACGGCGTACTGCGTCGGCCGAACTGCCGTCGAGCAGGCCGCGGGCCGCATTGGCGTCGAGCGTCGGCAGTTGCGCCGTGTGCTCGCCGAGCGAGCGCATCATCAAAGTCCAGCCCGGCGCGATCAGACCGCCGACAAAGCAGCCGTCCGCACGCAATGCCTCGAGCGTAGTGGCCGTGCCGAACGTCGCGATCAGGAGATGTTCACCGGGAAACGCCGCGTGCGCGCCGATCATGCCGGCCCAGCGGTCGCTGCCGAGCGTATGCGGCGCGGTGTAGCTGTTGGTCACGCCGCATTGCTCTGGGCACGCGCGGATCGTGGTGAGCGGCAAGTGTGGCCAGTGCGCGTCGAGCAACGCGGCAATCCGCTGCGCGACGCCTTCACCCGCCACATTCGACAACCATGCGCCGCCGGGCGTGGGCAAGTTCGACCAGTCCGGCTGATCCTCGCCGCCGTGCCCCAGCGCGCCGCCCGCAATCTGCGAACCGCCCGTCTGCACCAGCGCCCACTTGATGCGGCTATTGCCGGCGTCGATCAACAGATCAGGCTTGCCGCGCGTCATGCAGCACCGTCGGCCAGACGCAGCGAGATGTCGCCGGTCGCGACGATCTGGCGGCCGGTCGCGGTATCGAGCAGCAACTGACCGCGCTCGTCGACGGCCGCCGCCACGCCGCGCATCTGTTCCTCGCCTTGTTCCAGCAACACGACTTCGCGGCCTGCGTAAGCGTGCACCGCGTTCCAGCGCGCCTGGAACGGCGCGAAGCCTTCAGCGCCGAAGCGCTGCAAAGCCGGTTCGAGTGCATTCAGTTCGGCGGCGAGCGTATCGGTGAGGTTGGCGTTGGGGAGCGCGCGCTGCAATGCGGTCGGAACGGTGCCGCGCGCCTGCGGCGGCGCACTGGCGTTCAGCGCACCGACTTTGGCGGCGAGTTCGTCCGCGCCCTTCACGTTGGTGCCGATGCCGATCACCACCGCGCTGGCTTTATCCGTGCTCCACGCGGTTTCGATCAGGATGCCGGCCAGCTTGTCGCCTTCGAGCAGGACGTCGTTCGGCCACTTCAGCGCGATCTGGCCGGGACCCGCGACCGGCAGCGAGCGCAGCCCGTCGACCAGCGCCACGCCCACGGCGAGACTCAGGCCCGCGAGTCCTTCGAGCGGGCGCGGCAGCACGCAGGCCACCGAAAATAGCAGCGCATTGCCCGGCTCCGCGTACCACGGACGGCCGCGGCGGCCACGCCCGGCCGTCTGCAGATACGCGACCCGCACGATCGGCCGCGGCAATGCGCCGGCCTTGCGCGGCAACGCTTTGACGCGGGCCATCAAATCGGCGTTGGTCGAGCCGGTTTCCTCGACGATCTCGATCGGCCAATCGTTCGCCTGCGGGCCGAACAGGGCGACGGCGCGCTCGCGGTCGATGCGCCAATCGGTTGGGTGCGCGGCTGCGGCGGCGGCCTGCGGGGGAGTCTTGGAAGCGTTCATGACTCATATTGTAGCGACAGCGAACGCGCTCAGCCCACGTGGACGGTCCTTCTGCCGCGCCTTCGTTACAATGGCCCCTAAACCGATAACCAGATTCAGCGATCCTTGAACTACGACACTCCGCCCGGCCTCGAAGTCGCGGCAGGCAGCCAAGGCAAGATCGTCCGGCTCTCGGGCCAGTGGACGGCGCTCGCGCTCGCCCGCGACCGGGCCACCGGGCACGTGATTCCGCTGCTGCGTTCACTGGTCGGCACCGAAGGTATCGGCCACTGGGACCTGTCGCGCATCGACCGGATGGACCACGTCGGCGGCCAGGCCCTGTGGCGCGTGTGGGGGCACAAGATGCCGGCGGATACCACGCTCACCGACACGCAGCGCGACATTTTCGAGCGCATCGCGCTGCTCGACACCGTGCGCGAGACAGCCGAGCCGGTGATCAAACTCGATCCGTTCACGCGGCTGGGACTCGCGATCTTCTCGTTCTTCGAGCATCTGTATGGCGGCGTGGCCATGCTCGGGCGCGTCGTGCTCGATCTGATAGAGATCGTGCGCAAGCCGAAAATCACGCCGTGGACCGAGATCTCCGCGAATATCTATAACGCTGGCACCAAGGCCTTGCCGATCACGGCGCTGGTCGCGTTCCTGATCGGTATCGTGCTGAGCTATCTGTCGGCGCAGCAACTGCGGCTTTTTGGCGCGAACCAGTACATCGTCAATATTCTCGGCCTCTCGGTGATTCGCGAACTCGGGCCGGTGCTTTCGGCGATTCTGGTGGCGGGCCGCTCGGGTTCGGCCATCACTGCGCAGATCGGCGTAATGCGCGTGACCGAGGAACTCGACGCCATGCGCGTGATGGGCATTCCGCACGGCCTGCGGCTTATCCTGCCGCGCGTGCTTGCGCTCGGCGTGGCCATGCCGCTGCTCGTCATGTGGACCAACATCATTGCGCTGACCGGCGGCGCACTGGCCGCCAAGATCGTGCTCGGCATCGACATGAGCTACTTCGCGCGGGCGTTGCCGGGCGTCGTGCCGGTTGCGAATCTGTGGATCGGGCTCGGCAAGGGCGTGGTGTTCGGTATGCTGATCGCGATCGTCGGCTGTCACTTCGGTTTCCGTATCAAGGCCAATTCGCAAAGTCTCGGCGAAGGCACGACGACCTCGGTGGTGACCTCGATCACGATCGTGATTCTCGCGGACGCCGTGTTCGCGATCCTCTTCCAGAACGTGGGGCTCGGATGATCGCGCCACTCACTCAGGCCGTGCGTGGCCAACCCGTCCCCTCGATCGCCGAGCCGGTGATCGAAGTGATCGACGTGACCAAGCGCTACGGCCGCAACATCGTGCACCAGCATCTGAATCTGGACGTGCGGCGCGGCGAGATCATGGCGATCGTCGGCGGCTCGGGTTCCGGCAAGACCACGCTGGTGCGGCAGATTCTCGGTCTCGAGCGTCCGTCGTCCGGCACCATCAAGCTGTTCGGCGAGAATCTCGCAACCATTTCGCCGGAAACCGCGCTGCTCATGCGCAGCCGCTCCGGCATGCTGTTCCAGCGCGGCGCGCTGTTTTCGTCGCTCTCGGTGTTCGACAACATCGCGCAGCCGGTGCGCGAACTCGGCCAGGTGCCCGAAGATCTGTTGCGCGACATCGTGATGCTCAAGCTCGAGATGGTCGGCCTGCCGTGCAAGCATGCGTCGAAAATGCCGTCGGCGCTGTCGGGCGGCATGATCAAACGGGTGGGCATTGCCCGGGCTATCGCGCTCGAACCCGAACTGCTGTTTCTCGACGAGCCGACGGCCGGACTCGATCCGCAGGCGTCCGATGAATTCGTCGAGCTGATTTCCGCGCTGCACCGCGCGCTCGGCCTGACGGTGGTGATGGTTACGCACGATCTCGACACGATGATCGCGCTGTCCACCCGCGTCGCCGTGCTGGCGGATCGCAAGGTGCTGGTCGCCGCGCCGGTCGAAGAGGCGGCGGCGGTCGATCATCCTTTTATCCGCGAGTATTTCCTCGGCTTGCGCGGGCGGCGCGCATTGCAGGCGTTGCCGCCGGAGCGCCGCGCGAAGCTGCCGCGCGCCGCGCTCGAGCCGGCGTCGTCCGAATTGCCGCTGTGAACCAGGGAACCTGACAATGGAAAACAAATCACATGCCTTCTGGGCCGGGCTCTTCACGATCGTTTTGCTGGCGGCAGTCGCGGTGGCGGCTTTTTTGTTCAACGTCGACCGTTCCGTGCGGGTGCCGTACGATCTGATTGCGCGCACCAACGTCACGGGCTTGTTTACCGACGCTGCGGTGCGCTATCGCGGGCTCGACGTCGGCAAGGTGCAGTCGATCAAATTCGATCCGGATCATCCAGGGCAGATTCTGATCCGTATTCTCGTGGACACGCACGCGCCGATTACGCATTCGACATTCGGCAGCCTGGGTTTCCAGGGCGTGACCGGTATCGCCTTCATCCAGCTGGATGACAACGGGCGCGATCCGACGCCACTGCCGTCTTCGGCCAAACAGGTGGCGCAGTTGCCCATGCGCCCCGGCTTGCTCGATCAACTGCAGCAACGCGGCGACGTGCTGCTGCGTAAACTCGAAAAAGTCGCAAACGACGTCGACAATCTGTTGTCGCCGGAAATGGCCGCGCAGTTGCAAGGCACGGCGGCGAGCCTTCAGAAGGCTGCGGACGGCGTCGCCACGCTGACCCAGCAGATCGCGCCGGCCGCCGGCAAGTTGCCCGGCACGCTGGATCAGTTGGACCGCACGCTGGCGTCGACCAATCAGTTGATCACCGGGCTGAACCGCCCGAACGGTCCGTTCGAGACCAACCTGAACAAGGTCGGCACGGCCGCGCAACAGGCGGGTGATGCGCTGACGTCGATGAACGGCTCGTTGCAGGAACTGTCGGCGCGGGTCGGCTACGACACCTTGCCGCGCGTCAATTCGCTCGCTGAAGACGTGCGCTCCGCCGCCCGCTCGGTGGATCGCGCAGCCGATACGTTCAGCACCAGTCCGCGCAGTGTGCTGTTCGGCGCGCCTGGTGTGGCGCCAGGCCCTGGCGAAGCAGGATTCCAGTGGCCTGCCGCTCGCGCCGCCAAATGATTTTGAAGGTTTGAAGAAAGGAAGATTGTCATGTCACGCTCGATTCACCGATTGTTCTCCTCGAGCGCCGCGCTAGCGGTGTTGCTCGCATTCGGCGTGCTGGCCGCGGGCTGCGCCGGTAACCCCGCGGCGCTCTCGGACATTCGCTACGACTTCGGGCCGCCGGCTCCGGCGGCGTCCGCGGGTACGTCACCGGCTGTGAAGGTGCTCGACGTCAGCGCACCGGACGTGCTCGAATCGGACAAGCTGGTTTACCGTCTTAGCTTCGCCGACGCACAGCAGACCGCTGCTTACGCGAACAGCCACTGGACCATGATGCCTTCGCAGTTGCTGACGCAGCGTCTGCGTGGCGCGCTCAGCTCGCGCGGCACCGTGCTGACGGGCGCCGACGGCGTGTCCGCGCCGGTGTTGAAGGTCGATCTGAGCGAGTTCGAACAGGTTTTCGACAGCCAGTCCGAAAGTCACGCCGCGGTTACCGCGCGCGCCACGCTGATTCAGAGCGGCAAGGTGATCGGTCAGCGCACCTTTATCGCGCGCGCGCCGTCCAGGTCGGCGGACGCCGCCGGCGGTGCGCAGGCGCTCGCCAGCGCCAGCGACGATCTGGTCGCGCAGATTGGCGCGTGGCTCGGCGTGCAGGCGCTGGTCGCCGCGCAATGACCGGCTCGCAGCGCACGCAACGGAGCGCTGCATGAGCGAACGGTCCTGGCTGCGCCGTCCGTCGGCGCTCGCCCGGCAAGCGCTGGTGCTGTATGCCGCGTTGATCGTCTACGGTTCGTGGTATCCGTTTTCGGGCTGGCGTTCGCTCGGCCTCGGTCCGTTTGCTTTCCTGTCCGATCCCATGCCGCAGTACCTGACGGCGTTCGACGTCGTCACCAATGTGCTCGGCTATATGCCGTTCGGCGCGCTGGTGGTGCTTGCGCTCTATCCGCGCTGGCGCGGCACGCTGGCAGTCGCGCTCGCCTTCGTGCTCGGCGGGCTGCTGTCAGGCGCGATGGAAGCCGTGCAAACTTATCTGCCGACGCGTGTCGCCTCCAACCTCGATCTCGCCGCCAATGCGCTCGGCGCGCTGCTCGGCGCGGCCATCATGTCGCCGGCCACGGGCGCGCTGCTCGACCGCGGTTTGCTGCGGCGCTTGCGGCTCGTGTGGTTCGAGCGCGATCGCGCCGCGCTCGCGTGTCTGGTCGCGGCGTGGCCGTTCGCGACGATGTACCCGGCGCCACGCCTGTTCGGTCTCGGCAACTGGCCGCGCGCGCTCTGGCTGCGTTTCGATTCGACCACCCAGGATGCGTTGCTCTCGTGGACGCCGCCGGGCTGGCACGTTGGCGCCTGGCCGGCCGTCGTCGCCGCCTGGATGCCCGACGACGTGTGGGAAGCGGTGATCACCACGCTCAACCTGTTCGCGGCGCTCGCGCTGGCGTCGTTGCCGGTGCGTCGGCATGCGCCGCGCGTGCGTTTGTTGCTCCTGTTCATTTTCATGACCTTGTGCGTGAAGGTCGGCGCGACGTTTTTGCAGTCGCAGTCCGGTCTCGCGTTCGACTGGGCCACGCCCGGCGCGCTCGCGGGGCTCGTGTGCGGCGCCGCGGCCGCACTGTGCGCGCTGCGACTGCGGCGCCGGTCCCGCGCGATGCTGGCAGGTGTCGCGCTGACGGTCGCGCTGGTGTTCGTCAATCTGTTGCCCGTGAATCCTTATTTCGATGCCGTGCTCGCCGACTGGCGGCAAGGGCGCTATCTGCACTTCAACGGTCTGGCGCACTGGCTCGCATGGATCTGGCCGTACGCGGCGCTGGTGTGGCTGGCGTATGTGGTCGAGCAGGCGTGGCTCAGGCGGCGCGTGAAGCACGCATAAAGCCCGAGCGAAGCGCAGCCGGCATCGGCGGCCGCCGGTCCCGCTCGTTATAATCGTTCGCACAACAGGCGCGCCGTCGTGCATTCAGCGCCATTCCCACCCTGGCAGTTTCGCCCCGGACATCATGGACTCCTTCTACAAGTACCACGTCTTCTTCTGTCTCAATCAGCGCGAGCCCGGCGCCGAGCGCCCGAGCTGCGCGAACTGCAACGCGCAGGAGATGCAGGAATATGCGAAAAAACGCGTGAAGAAACTCGGTCTCGCAGGTCCGGGTCAGGTACGCATCAACAAGGCCGGTTGCCTCGACCGCTGCGAGCTCGGCCCAACGCTCGTCGTGTATCCGGAAGGCGTCTGGTACACGTATGTCGACGAGAGCGACATCGACGAAATCGTCGACTCGCATCTCGTGAACGGCAAGATTGTCGAGCGTCTGAAAATCGATCAATAAGCCTCGCCATGAACACACATACCAAGAAGTATCTGATCGACGGCCCGGTCGGCAAGATCGAGGTCGCGCTGGATCTGCCCGACGCAACGCGCGAGAGTGGCGCCGCGCCGCGCGGCATCGCGCTGGTCGCGCATCCGCATCCGTTGTTCGGCGGCACGATGGACAACAAGGTCGCGCAAACGCTAGCGCGCACGCTCGTGCAGTTGAACTACGTGACCTATCGCTCGAATTTTCGCGGCGTCGGCGAAACGCAAGGGGAGCATGACGCGGGCATCGGCGAGCGCGACGACCTGCGCGCCGTGCTCGATCACATGCGGGCCGAACCGGGCCAGGCCGATCTGCCGCTCGTGCTCGCGGGTTTTTCGTTCGGCACTTTCGTGCTGTCTCACGTGGCCGCGAAGCTGCGCGAAGAAGGTCAGGAGGTCGAGCGAATGGTGCTGGTCGGCACGGCGGCGAGCCGCTGGGAGGTCGCGCCCGTGCCGGAAAACACGCTCGTGATTCACGGCGAGACCGACGAGACGGTTCCCATTCAATCCGTTTACGACTGGGCGCGTCCGCAGGAATTGCCCGTGGTCGTGATTCCGGGGGCGGAACATTTTCTGCATCGCAAGCTGCACGTTCTGAAGCGGATCATTGTCGACGCGTGGCGGTGATCGGCATGCGCCGTGTGTTTTCCGGGGTACAGGTACGCGCAAACGCAAATTAATCGCCGGCCTTTGCGCAAAGTTACCGGGAGAGCACGCGTATAATGGCGACTCTTTTTTGGGCGCAGCGCCGCCCATCCGGCAGTTCGCGCGACGCGTAGCGTCTTTTCGCCGCAGCGGTGCCGGATGCAGGGCGTGCTGCGCGAACCGATCGCGTGGCCGGAAGTCCAATGGCGCTGTGTCGTTTTACGGCCAGACGCCGCCGACCGGCTCTTCCAAACAATGCGCCCTGCGCGCGATGTACTTTTCTGCACGAATCGACCCTATGCGTTTCTCCACCTCCGGCCGCACGTCGTTCCCTTCTGTTGCTTCCTTCGTTTCCCCTACGCTTAGCCGTGCCGTGACTCTCGGCATCGTGTTGCCGGCCACGCTCGCCGCCAGCACGGCGTTCGCGCAGGTGCCGCCGCCGGCGGTGAACGCGCGCTCGTGGGTGCTCGTCGACGCCACCAGCAATCAGGTGCTCGCCTCGGGCAACGCCGACGAACGCGTGGAACCCGCGTCGCTCACCAAGCTGATGACGGCGTACCTCGTCTTCGAAGCACTGCAGACGAAGAAGATCACGATGGAACAGACGGTCATGCCGAGCGAAGCCGTGCGCCGCGTGCGCACCGACGAATCGCGCATGTTCATCGAAGCGAACAAGCCGGTGACCGTGCACGATCTGGTCTACGGCATGATCATCCAGTCGGGTAACGACGCGGCGATCGCGCTGGCCGAACTGGTCGGCGGCAGCGAAGCGCAGTTCGTCAACATGATGAACACCGAAGCGCAGCGCCTCGGCATGAAGCACACGCATTTCGCCGACGTGAACGGCATGCCCGACCCGCAGCACTACACGACCGCGGGCGACCTCGCGATCCTGTCGGCGCGTCTGATTCGCGACTTCCCCGACTACTACAACATTTTCTCGGTCAAGGAATTCACGTACAACAAGATCAAGCAGCCGAACCGCAATCGCCTGCTGTGGATCGACCCGACGGTGGACGGTCTGAAAACCGGTCACACGCAAGCCGCCGGTTACTGCCTGATCGCCAGCGCGAAGCGTTCGCTGCCGGGCACGACGGACGCATCGCGCCGTCTCGTCTCGGTCATGATGGGCGAGACCAAGGAGCACGACCGCGTGCAGGACAGCCTGAAGATGCTGAACTACGGCTACACCGCGTACGACACGGTGCGTCTGTACAAGGCGAATCAGGTGGTGGGCACGCCGCGCGTCTATAAGGGTGCGCAGGACACCGTGCAGATCGGCGTGAAGGGCGATCAGTACATCACCGTGCCGAAGGGCATGGGCGACAAGGTGAAGCCGCAGATCGAGCAGATCGATCCGCTGATCGCGCCGCTCGCGAACGGTCAGCAGGTCGGCACGGTGAAGCTGGTCGCCGACGGCAAGGTGCTGGCGCAGTTCCCGGTGGTGGCCTTGCAGGCCGTTCCGCAAGCCGGCGTGGTTGGCCGCGTGTGGGATTCGCTGATGCTCATGTTCAACAAGAAGAAGTAAGAGCCCGATTGCAATGACCGCTGTTACCGATGTTTCGCCTGATCCGATTGTCTATCTGAACGGCGAGTTGGTGCCGTTGTCCGAAGCGCGCGTGCCTGTTCTCGACCGCGGCTTTATTTTCGGCGACGGTATCTACGAAGTCGCGCCGCTCTACGCTCATCCCGCGCAAGCGGGCGGCCGTACGCCGTTTCGTTTCCAGCAGCACCTGGCGCGGCTCGCGCGCTCGGTCGGCAAGATCGGCATCGCCAATCCGTTCGACGACGCCGGCTGGCGCGCGCTGATCGGGCAGGTGGTCGCGGCGAACGAGGCGGATGGCGGTTTGCGCGCCGATCAGGACGCAATTGCCTATATTCAGGTCACGCGCGGTGTCGCGAAACGCGGTCATGCGTTTCCGGCCGGCATTCAGCCGACCGTGTTCGTGATGGTCACGCCGCTGAACCTGCCGGACGCGGCGCAGCGCGCGCAAGGCGTGCGTTGCGTCACCGCGGAAGATCGTCGCTGGCTCAATTGCGATATCAAGTCGGTCTCGTTGCTCGGCAACGTGCTGATGGCGCAATACGCCGCGGAGAACGACGCGTTTGAGACCATCCAGTTTCGCGACGGCATGCTGACCGAAGGGTCGTCGTCGAATGTGTGGATGGTGAAGGACGGCGTGTTGTCCGCGCCGCCGCGCAGCCACAAGATTCTCGAAGGGATTCGGTACGGCCTGATCGAGGAACTGGCGGGCGAATGCGGCATCCGTTTCGAAGCGCGTGAGATTGGCGAGGCCGAACTGCGCGCGGCGGACGAGATCATTGTCAGTTCGGCAACCAAGGAAGTGCTGCCGGTCACGCGGCTCGACGGCGAGCCTGTCGGCGAGGGCAAACCGGGTGCGGTCTTTGCGGCGCTGTACGCGGCTTATCAGCGAGCCAAGGCCCAGGAAGCGCGCGAGGCGCAGCAAGGAGTAGAAAATGAGTCCCGTGAACGAATCACTGTTTGAGTTTCCCTGCGATTTCCCGATCAAGATCATGGGCAAATCGCATCCCGAGTTCGCCGAGACGATCGTTACGGTGGTCCGGCGGTTCGACAGTGAAGTCGACGAATCGCGCGTGGAGATGCGGCCGTCCAGCGGTGGCAACTACACCGGCCTGACCGTCACGGTGCGCGCCACGAGCCGCGATCAGCTCGACGATATCTACCGCGCACTCACCGGCCACCCAATGGTGAAGGTCGTGCTGTAACGCTTCTCCCCGCGTCTGATTTACGGCGTGATGCGCAATGCGTCCGCCGTCCTTCCCGCGCTTGAGCCGGGTCCCGCCTCGCAAGCCCGGTCGAAAAGCTGCTTGAAGCGTCCCACTTCCTCGAACACCCAGTCGCGAAACGCCCTGACCCGGGCGGTTTCGAGCATCTGCGGCGGGCAGATGAAGTAGTACTGCCACGGGCTCGGTCCATCCACATCGAATAGACGCACAAGGCGGCCTGCCGCGATCTCGTGCATGGCCAGTGAGCGGCGCGTGAGCGCGACGCCCTGGCCGTCGATGGCCGCTTGCAGCAGATTCGACGAATCCTGGTACAACACGCCGCGCTTCGGCTCGGGCCAGTCGGTGAGGCCGGCGGCGTCGAACCAGGGGCGCCATAGCTCGTCGTCGGAACGCAGCAGCGGGACGTTGGCCAGATCGGCCGGCGTTTGCGGCAGCTTGCCGCCGTTGAAATTCGGCGCGCAGGCGGGAAAGAAAATCTCCTCCAGCAACAATTCCGAATGCAACCCCGAATATTTGCCGAAGCCAAAACGGATCGCCACGTCGACGTCGTCACGCGCGAAATCCGTTAGTGCGTTGGTGGACAGCAGTTCGAGGTCCCACTGCGGATGCGCCTCGATAAAGCTGCCGACGCGCGGCGTCACCCAGCGCGCCGCAAACGACGACAGCATGGACACGACAAGCCGCCGCTCGCGGTCGCCGGCGCGGATCTGGCGGGTGGCGTCGGCGAGCGCCATCAGCGCGGAGCGCACGTGCGTGGCATAGCGCCGGCCGGTCTCGGTGAGCCGCACGCGCTTGCCGTCGCGCGCGAACAGCGAGACGCCCAGTTCGGCCTCGAGCGCGCGGATCTGGTGGCTGACGGCGCCGTGGGTGACGAAGAGTTCGTCGGCCGCGCGCGAGAAGCTTTCGTGACGGGCGGCGGCCTCGAACGCCTTGATCGCGTTCAGTGCGGGGAGTTGCCGGAGGTCCATGCCAATATTTCTCACATAGAGGTGAAAATAGATCGTTTTGCGTAAACCCTTGCTACGCCTAGGATTGTAGTCACGAAACGTTTTTTGGCGAGGGCATCATGCGAGAAATTTCCTCTAGCATCGCGTTTGAAATCCGCAGTGGCGAAACACTTCCGTTGAAGGTGGCGCGCAGTACCAAGCTGGTCGTTCGCGGCGGCGCGGTATGGGTCACACGCAGCGACGACATCGAGGATTACTGGCTGCAACCCGGTCACACGCTGCGACTTCGGCGCGGAGAACGGTTGTGGCTGAGCGCTGAAGGCGACACGCAGGCAAAGGTGGCGTTTTCCGTGCCGACGCGTTGCGATGAGCGCGCGCTGAACTGGTTCGCGCGGATCGGCGAACGGCTGGCGGCGCGCGTGCGGGGCGGCTGGCGGACGGTTTGACGGATACCACGGGCGCGCCAGGTTCGGCGAACGATGCCGCTGAACGGTTGAGCGTCGCCTCTGGCCTGAGCACGCTGCTGGCTGAGCCACGCGACGGCGGCTGGCAAGACCGGCGAGGCTGGACCACACCGGTTTTGCCCTTCATGGGGGAACGAGTCGGCCCCGACGCGACGCGCCCAACGCGCCCAGTTCCGGCGAGGATTCCCGTATTTCGGTAAACTGGCGAAATCATGTGCGCCACCCCGGTTTTACCCAACCCCTTGCCTGCCTCTGTGCCGCTTACGCTGCGTTGGCGTGGCAGCGAACCCTACCAGACCAGTTTCGACGCCATGCGCGCGTTCACCGACGAGCGCACGGCCGATACCCCCGACGAAATCTGGCTGGTCGAACACCCTCCCGTCTTTACGCTAGGCCAGGCGGGCGATCCCGCCCATCTGCTGGCCGCCGACAGCGGCATTCCTCTGGTCAAAGTCGACCGGGGCGGGCAAATCACGTATCACGGGCCCGGCCAGGTCGTGGCTTATCTGCTGCTCGATTTGCGCCGTCGCAAGCTGATGGTGCGCGAGTTGGTCACGCGGATCGAGCAAGCCGTGATCGACACGCTTGCGGCGTATAATCTCGCCGGAGAACGAAAGGCGGGCGCACCCGGTATCTACGTGGCGCCCGGGCCGGACGCCGGGTTGCATGCCGGCGCCAAGATCGCGGCGCTGGGTTTGAAAATCCGCAACGGCTGCAGCTATCACGGCGTGAGCCTGAACGTGAGCATGGATTTGCGACCGTTTCTGGCCATCAATCCGTGCGGCTACGCAGGGCTCGAAACGGTCGATATGGCAACGCTAGGCGTTACCGCCGGCTGGGACGACGTGGCCCATACCTTTGCAGCACGCCTCACCGCAAACCTCGACGGCAGTCCCGCGGCCGTCGCCCAACCACAGGCCGGTGCACTCACCGCCTGACTGGACCGAACGAATGACTGACGTTACCGCGAACCTCGCAGCTTCTCCCGCTCCTGATGCCGTGCCGGCCCCCGCCGCCTACGACGCTACCGCGAAGCAGAAAGCCCAAGCCAAGACCGCCCGTATTCCCATCAAGGTCATCCCGATCGAGAAGCTGAAGAAACCGGACTGGATTCGCGTCAAGGCGGCCACCGGCAATTCGCGTTTCTACGAAATCAAGCAGATTTTGCGCGAGCACAATCTTCACACGGTGTGTGAAGAAGCGAGCTGCCCGAACATTGGCGAATGCTTCGGCAAGGGCACCGCGACCTTCATGATCATGGGCGACAAGTGCACGCGCCGTTGCCCGTTCTGCGACGTCGGCCACGGCCGCCCAGATCCGCTCGACGCGGATGAGCCGGGTAATCTCGCGCGCACAATTGCTGCGCTGAAATTGAAGTACGTGGTGATCACCAGCGTTGACCGCGACGATTTGCGTGATGGTGGCGCGGCCCACTTCGTGGAATGTATCCGTCAGACGCGTGAGCTTTCGCCGGAGACGCGCATTGAAATTCTGACGCCGGATTTCCGCGGCCGCCTGGATCGCGCGCTCGGCATCCTGAACGCCGCACCGCCCGATGTGATGAATCACAACCTCGAAACGGTGCCGCGTCTGTACAAGGAAGCGCGGCCGGGTTCGGACTACGCGCATTCGCTGAAGCTGCTGAAAGACTTCAAGGCGCTGCATCCTGACGTGGCCACCAAGTCCGGTCTGATGGTTGGCCTTGGCGAAACCGAAGAAGAGATTCTGCAAGTGATGCGCGACCTGCGCGAGCACGACGTGGACATGCTGACGATCGGTCAATACCTGCAGCCGTCTGAGCACCATCTGCCGGTGCGCTCGTACGTGCACCCGGACACGTTCAAGATGTACGAGGAAGAAGCGTACAAGATGGGTTTCACGCACGCCGCAGTGGGCGCAATGGTTCGTTCGAGCTACCACGCAGATTTGCAGGCGCATGGAGCCGGTGTGGTCTGAGTATTTTCGCTAGCGGTTGGATTGAGAAAAGCCTGCACGTGTTGCAGGCTTTTTTCTTTGGGGCGGCGAAAGATCGAGAACAGGAATCGCGCGCTGTTGTTCTGCTCCCGCGAGTTACCGGTAGTACCGTGCAAGCAGCATGCAGATCGAGGACATCGTTCCGCCGATGATGGAAAAAGGAATGCTGAGCTCGATAATGCGATAGCGCAGCTCGCGGTTCTCGATAATGTAGTCGATCAGATTGGGCATATTGGATATCCCTGTTGGACGTGCATGGAAGTATAGCCGGGGCAATTAAAAATTAGTTAGGTTAACGAATAATGAGGTGGTGCGAATGAGGCGGCGACGGTCGCGGTCATGATTAGCGAAGGCCACATCAGCCTGCCTTCCTGTGCTGTGTCGCCGCTACGGTATTCAAGGTGTGGCGATGAGTCAGCCGCGCCGAACGACACGAGGATAGACGCCGCCTGGCGCACATCGAAATGACGCAGCAGCAGTCGCCGCTAACCAACCGAACATGAAAAGCAATGCTAAAACAGCGTGATTAGCAATCGCGGATTAATTAGAACCGGCCGCGAGCAAACTGCCTATAGTCGAAAGCCTCCCGAACCCTACCTACTCATGAGGCTTCACGATGAACCGCTTTCGCCGTTCGCTTACCGCGTTCGCCACGCTGCTCGCGCTGTCCGCGCCGTTTGCTTCCGTGGCGCACGCCGACACCAAAGAAGTCGTGATTGCGTATCAGGACATGGTGGTGCCGTGGCGCTACGCGCAGGCCACCGGCGAAGTGGAGAAAGCCACCGGCTACAAGATCACTTACCGCAAACTCGGCAGCGGCGCCGACGTGATCCGCGCGTTGGCGTCCGGTTCGGTGGAACTCGGTGAAGCCGGCTCCAGCCCCATCGCTGCCGGGCTGTCGCAGGGCGTGGATATTTCGCTGTTCTGGATTCTCGACAATATCAACGACGCCGAAGCGCTGGTCGCCCGCGACGGCTCCAATGTCACGAGCATCGCGGGCCTTAAAGGCAAGAAAATCGGCGTGCCGTTCGTGTCCACCTCGCACTTTCATACATTGGTCGCGTTGCAGAGCGCAGGCGTGAATCCGGCCGACGTCAAGATCGTCAACCTGCGCCCGCCTGAAGTCGCGGCGGCGTGGGAGCGGGGCGACATCGACGCAACGTACATCTGGGATCCGGTACTGGCCAAGGTCAAGAAGAGCGGCAAGGTGCTCATCACCTCGGGGCAGGTCGCGCAGCAAACCGGCAAGGCGACGTTCGACGGGTTCGTGGTCGATCGCAAGTTCGCCAGTCAGAACGCCGAATTTGTCACGCGCTTCGTGAAGGTGCTGGCCGCAACCGACGCGAATTATCGCGACCACACCTCCGCATGGACGGCTTCGTCGCCGCAGGTCGAGGCGGTCGCGAAAGAGTCCGGCGCGAACGCGCAGGAAGTGCCGGCGAGCCTCGCGTTGTACGCGTTCCCGACGCCGGCCCAGCAGGCTTCGAATGCATGGCTTGGCGGCGGCGCGCAATCGGGTGCGGCGAAGTCGCTGGCTGCGACCGCGGCGTTTCTGAAGACGCAAGGCACGATCCAGAACGTCCTGGCCGATTACTCGACCGGTGTCGATCCGCAGTTCGTGCAACGCGCGGCGCACTGATCGGCGCAGCCAGTTTTCAATCAGCATCATGAGGTCCGGCGATGAGCGGTCTTGAAATACGGCAATTGCAAGTCGCCTACGAAGGTACGCGCGGCGCGGCGCCGCATGTCGCGCTGGCCGATGTCGATCTGCGTATCGAACCCGGTGAGTTCGTGGTCGCGCTGGGCGCGTCCGGCTGTGGCAAAACGACTTTGCTCAACTGCATTGCGGGCTTTATCCAGCCGACTGAAGGCGAGGTGCGGCTGAACGGCGAACCCGTCATCGGGCCGGGTGCGGACCGCGGTGTGGTGTTCCAGAAGTATGCGTTGATGCCGTGGCTCGACGTGCTCGACAACGTCGCACTCGGCTTGCGTTTTCAACGCGTACCCAAGGCGGAGCGCGAGCGCATTGCGCTCGACATGCTGAAGCTCGTCGGACTCGAAAAGCATGCGCGCTCGCAAGTCTATGCGCTGTCGGGCGGCATGCAGCAGCGTGTGGGAATCGCCCGCGCGCTGGCCAGCGATCCGCAAGTGCTGCTAATGGACGAGCCGATGGGCGCACTCGACGCCATGACGCGCGAGTCGATGCAGGAACTCGTACTCGACGTCTGGGGCCGCACGCGCAAGACGGTGTTTTTCATTACCCACAGCGTCGAAGAGGCGCTCTTTCTCGCGACCCGCCTCGTCGTCATGACGCCGGGTCCGGGCCGCATCGCCGATAGCTACGACTTGCCGTTCGCACAGCGTTTCCTGCAGACGCGCGATGCACGCGCGGTGAAGTCGTCGGCGGATTTCATCGAGTGGCGCGAGCGGTTGGTGCATCGTCTGCACGAGCGTAATCAGGAAGAGGTGGTGTCGTGACGGCTTCGCGTGAATCATTGGGCAATGTGCCGCTCGCAGGGACCGGCAAGCGGCCGCGGCGTACCGCGCGCCCCGTACGCGGCTGGCGTTTGCCGGGCGAAGGCCCGAGCGCGGCACTCAGCGCGCTCTCGGTCACGACGCTCGCGGCGTTGTGGTGGCTTGCCACGCATCTGCATTGGCTGCCGCCGCTCTTTCTGCCGGCGCCCGAAGCCGTCTGGGCCGCCTTTGTCGACGCGTGGCACGGCCGCATTCAAGGCGGCTTGCCGCTTTCAGCGCATCTCGCATGGAGTGCGTTGCGCGTGTTCGGTGCGTTTGCGCTCGCCGCAGTCACGGCCGTGCCGGTCGGTATCCTGATGGGCGTGAGCCGGGTCGCGCGCGGCCTTCTCGATCCGCCGCTGGAGTTCTACCGGCCGCTGCCGCCGCTCGCTTATCTGCCGCTGGTGGTGATCTGGTTCGGCATCGACGAAACGGCGAAGATCGTCGTGATCTATCTCGCCTGCTTCGCGCCGATTGCCATGGCCGCACGCGCCGGCGTGCGCAGCGCAACGATCGAGCAGATTCATGCGGCGTATTCACTGGGCGGCCGCTTCTCGCAGATCGTGCGGCACGTGGTCCTGCCCGCCGCGCTACCGGAGATTCTGACGGGCCTGCGGATCGCAATCGGCTTCGGCTGGACCACGCTGGTCGCCGCCGAAATGGTCGCGGCCACCGCGGGCCTGGGTCAGATGGTGCTGAACGCGTCGAGCTTTCTGCGTACCGACGTGGTGGTGATGGGCATCGTGCTGATCGGTCTGATCGCGTGGTTCTTCGATCTGGGTATGCGAGCGCTCGAGCGGCGGCTCGTGCCGTGGAAAGGGCGCGTGTAGCGCGGCGGCTGCCGCGCCGCATCGAACTCAATAAAACACAAGCTCAGGCAAATAGTTCGATCACCGGCCAGCCGCGTTCCGCGGCGACCGCACGCAAGCGTGGATCGGGATTGGTCGCGACCGGATGCGTGACGCGTTCCAGCAAGGGGACGTCGTTGATCGAGTCGCTATAGAACCAGCTCTGCGGAAAATCCTGCAGGCGGTGCCCAAGCGACGCGAGCCAACTCTCGGTGCGCGTGATCTTGCCTTCGCGGAAGGTTGGCGTGCCGACAGCCGTTCCCGTAAAGCGCGCCAACGGATCGCCGCCTTCGGTGCCGAGCTCGATGCCCAGCAGATGCTCGAAACCGAGTGCCTTGCCGATCGGCTCCGTGATGAACACGTTCGTAGCGGTGACGATGCAGCACAGGTCGCCCGTATCAAGATGGCGTTGCACGAGTTCGCGCGCAGCCGGCAGGATGGCGGGCGCAATCACCTCTTGCATGAACTGCGCATGCCATGCGTCGAGCTGCTCGCGCGAGTGGCGAGCAAGCGGTGCTAGCGTGTAGTTCAGATAGGCGGTCATGTCGAGCGTGCCGGCCACATACTGCCGGTAGTAATCGTCGATTTCCTGCGCGTGCCGCACGGCGCCTTCTATACCCAATCCGGCGATGAAGTGGGCCCACGCCTGATCGCTATCGAGCGGCAGCAACGTGTGGTCCAGGTCGAACAGCGCAAGGTTGCGGCTCATCCAGAGTCCTCATGATTAAGTGGTCAAGCCGTCGAACCCGATGCATGACTGACCACGAGCCGGCACACAGTCATCCACAGCTTGACACGAGCGTATATTTAAACGCACAAAATTACAATATGGCAAAAATGTGCAACACTACTGTCATATACGCCCCGGTGCCGGTTCACGCGGCATGCGGTTCGGGTCATGGCAGCAGGAACGGATGCGCAGCGCCTTATGTTGATTCTCCTAAACCTTCTGGCCGGTGTGGCGCTCCTCGTGTGGGGCTCGCACATTGTGCGCACCGGCATCCTGCGGGTTCTCGGCGCCGATCTGCGCAGCGTGCTGGGGCGCAGCACCAGTAGCCGCTGGCGGGCCTTTCTCTCGGGTGTCGGCGTTACGAGCCTCGTGCAGAGCAGCAACGCCACCGCGGTGATCGTCACGTCGTTCGCGGCGCAGGGCCTCTTGCCGCTCACCAGCGGTCTCGCGATCATGCTCGGCGCCGACGTCGGCACCGCATTGATGGCGCGGGTTCTCACTCTCGATCTATCCTGGTTGTCGCCGATCCTGATTCTGCTCGGCGTGCCGCTCTTCCTGTCGCGCAAGCAAACCCGTCTCGGCCAGGCCGGGCGCACGTTGATCGGTCTCGGCTTGATCCTGCTGGCGCTGCGTTTGATCGTCGAAGCCGCCCAACCCATGATGCAAGGCGCCGGCGTGCGCGTAATGTTCGGTGCGCTGACCGGCGATACGATGCTCGACGCACTGGTCGGCGCCGCGTTCGCCATGCTGTCCTATTCGAGCCTTGCCGCCGTGCTGCTGACCGCGACGCTCGCCTCATCCGGTGTGATTTCGCTGAAGGTCGCGCTGTGCCTCGTGATCGGCGCGAATCTTGGCAGCGGCTTGCTCGCGCTTCTCGGCACCGTCGCGCAGAACGCGGCCGCGCGGCGTCTCGCGTTGGGCAGCTTTGCGTTCAAGCTGGCCGGCGCGTTGCTGATTTTGCCGTTCACTTCGCTGCTCGCGCGCGGGCTGCCGGTGTTGATCGCGAATCCGCGTGAAGCGACCGTCGGATTTCACCTGATCTACAACACGCTGCGCTGCTGCGCGTGCCTGTCGCTGATCGATCCGGTGTCGCGCATCTGTGTGCGCCTTCTGCCGAACCGGCCGCTGCCGAATGGTGAGCTTCGGCCGCTTCACCTGGATGCCGCGGCGCTGTCCACGCCTACGCTCGCGCTTGCGCATGCCGCACGCGAGGTGCTGCGCATCGGCGACATCGTGCGCACCATGCTCGACAATGTTTCAGACCTGATTCATCACAACAATCTGGACAAGGCGCGGGAAACCGTCCGCATGGACGACGATGTCGACGAACTCTACGCCGCGGTCAAAACCTATCTGACGCTGATCTCGCGCGAACAACTCGACGAAGCCGATAGCCGCCGCTGGACCGACATCATTTCACTGACGATCAATCTCGAACACGCGGGCGACATCATCGAGCGGATCGTGGGCGACATCGAGGAAAAGAAGATCGCCCACCGGCTGTCGTTTTCGGAAGAGGGGCTGGGTGAGCTGGACGACTTGCAGGCACGCCTCGTCAGCAATCTGCAGCTTGGGCTGTCGGTGTTTCTGAACAACGATCTGCGATGCGCAGAGCGCCTGCTTGCGGAGAAGGAACGCTTTCGCGATCTGGAGCGGGCCTATTCATACCGGCATCTGGACCGGCTTGCCGGTCAGACCTTGCGAAGCATCGAGACCAGCGCACTGCATCTCGATCTGATCAGCGACATGAAGCGCCTCAATTCGCTGTTCTGTTCGACCGCCTATCCGGTGCTCGATGCAGCCGGCGCGTTGCACGACACTCGCTTGCGCAAGCGCTCGCTCGATACGATGCATGTGAAGGAATAGACATCAGACCTCAAGGCTCGGGCATGGAGCCTCGGGCCTTGTGTCTGGTGCGTCAGGCAAGAACGATCTCTTCGAGCTTCTTCTTCAGCGATGCAAAATCGGCGGCTTCGGCCGCCTTTTTGTTGGTGACGAGCACGTCGATCCGATCGACCGGGCAGTAGGAGATGCGGCTGCGTTGGCCGATCTTGCTGTAATCGGCGAGGATCGCCACGCGGTCCGCATTGGCGACCATGGCGCGCGCCACTTCGGTTTCAGCGTGGTCGTAATTGGTCGCACCGTGCCGGTGATCGATGCCGACCGGCGATAGCAGCGCGAGGTCCGCGCGATAGCGCTGGATATCGAGCACGGTGGTGGCGCCGGTGGTCGCCATGGCGCGGTCGCTGATCGAACCGCCGAGCAGGATGACCTCGTTGGCGGCTTCGGTTTGATCGACGCCGCCGCGCATTTTCAGCGCGACATCGATCGAGTTGGTGACGATGGTGAGGTTCGCGAGTTTCGCCAGTTCTTCGGCCAGCGCGGCGGTGGTGGTGCCCGCGTCGATGAACAGTGTCTGGCCGCTCGCGATCAAGCCCGTGGCCGCCTTTGCGATCGCGGTTTTAGACTTGACGCGCATGTGCGCTCGCTCGGCGATCGGCGCTTCGTCGGCTGGTTTGATCGCGCCGCCGTGCACGCGCCGTAGTTCACCTAGCGCTTCGAGGTCGAGCAGATCGCGCCGTACTGTTTCGCGCGACACCCCGAGGTCCGCCATGATCCGTTCCGTGGACACACGTTGAAGCGTGGACAGCAACGCGCGAATTCTCTGATGACGGTCTTCCTGCCACATGCATGTTTCCTTGGCTGCGTACGCGCGTTTATTTAGCTTGTTGTTAACTGCGACATCGTGCTCACGAATGTGTGTCCGGACGATGTCAAGCGTACTACTTTAGTCGAATTGTGTTGTATTTTTTTGGCAGCTTGCAAGTTTGTGTATTTAACTTTAGCCTTCGCAGATCGAAGCGCCAAGCCCGTTTCGAACATCAAATGTTCGAAAAGGAATTGAAATGTCCGATTTCGAGCATTTTGCGGCGTTTTTTGGCAATCTGATTGGCAAGTGTCGCCGCCATAATGGATCTTGGGATCGGCCGCCTGAGCGAAGCACGCCCGGTGTCGAACTGCACGGTGGCGGCACGCTTCGTCATCCTGACAAAGACGCAGCGGGGTCCGGCGCGGTGAATGCCTGGAGCGTACGTCCGACTATCGCAGCGCCTGCCTTAGCGCGATACTACGCGCCAGGCTCGCGCGTGAACGGACAACTAGAGACCTGCGTGGATCATGAAGGTCAAGGCGGCAGTGACGGCTGGGAACGTGTCGAGAGCATGGTCAACCGCTCTATCTGAAAGGTAGCGAGACGTGGGAAACGGGATTAATCGCGCTTTATCCGCAGACTGGCCTTATCCGCGACTAGCCGCGCATCGCTGCGGCGGCACGCTGGCGCCGGAGAACACGCTCGCCGGTTTCGACGCCTGCGTGCGCTATGGCTACCGCATGGTCGAGTTCGACGCCAAGCTTTCCGCCGACAACCAACTCTTTCTGCTGCACGACGACACCCTCGAGCGCACCACCAACGGCCATGGCGCCGCTGCGGAACACACGTGGCAGCAACTGGCCGCGCTCGACGCCGGTGCATGGTACGGGCC
Organism: Paraburkholderia sp. RL17-381-BIF-C; assembly: GCF_046026435.1. Taxonomy (NCBI): domain Bacteria; kingdom Pseudomonadati; phylum Pseudomonadota; class Betaproteobacteria; order Burkholderiales; family Burkholderiaceae; genus Paraburkholderia; species Paraburkholderia sp. RL17-381-BIF-C. The sequence goes on from NZ_JARESX010000013.1 coordinate 73,954, forward strand.
GCAATTCGCCGGCACGCGTTTGCCGACGCTCGCCGAGGCGGCGGGGCGCTGTGCGCGCGACGGCATTGCCGCCAACATCGAAATCAAACCGTGCCCCGGCCGTGACGAGATCACCGGGACTCTGGTCGCAAGCGGCGCGCTGACACTATGGCAAGGCCAGACGCCGCCGCTGCTCTCGTCGTTTTCATTCGAGGCGCTCGCCGCCGCGCGTGAGGCGGCGCCGTCATTGCAACGCGGCATGCTGTTCGACGAGGTGCCGGCGGACTGGCTGCGCGTGGTGCGCGAACTCGACTGCGTGTCCTTTCACGCGAACCACCGGTACCTGACCGAGCCGCTGATCGAGGAGATTCATGCCGCCGGCCTGCGCGTGCTCGCCTACACCGTCAACGATCCGGCGCGCGCGCAACTGCTCGCGCAATGGGGCGTCGACATGATTTGTACAGATCGCATCGATACACTGCGACACGACATGTTCTCCATGCCGGCCAACCCGGCCTGAACATGGCGAGGCCGCGCAAGTGCAAGGGTGCACGGGCGCGTCCTGAGGCTCGAAATAGAAATTTTCCAAACGTAGCAATTTCGGCAGAGGATGGGGAAGACTATGAACCGCACCGCGTTAGCTCGCATACTCTCGATGTCGGCCGTTGCGGGTGTCACCGCCGCCGGCGTCAGCAGCAGCGCTTCGGCCGCGCCGCTCGATGCACTGATCGCCGCCGCCAAGCAGGAAGGCCAACTCACCGTGATCGCGTTGCCCCACGACTGGTGCAACTACGGTGAACTGGTCGCCGGCTTTCAGAAGAAGTACGGCATCAAGATCAACGAACTGAATCCGGATGCGGGTTCGGGCGACGAAGTCGAAGCCATCAAGGCGAACAAGGGCAACAAGGGCCCGCAAGCGCCCGACGTGATCGACGTGGGCCTCTCGTTCGGTCCGTCCGCGAAGGCCGAAGGGCTGCTGCAGCCGTACAAGGTCGCCTCGTGGAACTCGATCCCGAAAGAGTCGAAAGACGCCGACGGCTATTGGTATGGCGATTACTACGGCGTGCTCTCGTTTGAAGTGAACGCCGACATGATCGACAAGGCGCCGTCCGACTGGAGCGATCTGCTCAAGCCGGAGTACAAGAACGCCGTCTCGCTCGCGGGCGATCCGCGCTCGGCCAATCAGGCAATTCAGGCCGTCTATGCCGCGGGCCTCTCGCAAAGCAAGGGCGATGCGAGCAAAGCCGGGCAGGCCGGCCTCACTTATTTCGCCAACCTGAACAAGAACGGCAACTTCGTGCCGGTGATCGGCAAGGCCGCCTCGCTCGCGCAAGGCACCACGCCGATCGTCGTGCGTTGGGATTACAACGCGCTGGCCGATCGCGACACGCTGAAGGGCAACCCGAAGGTGCAGGTGGTGATTCCGCAAACGGGCGTGGTCGCGGGTGTGTACGTTCAGGCGATCAGCGCGTATGCGCCGCACCCGAACGCAGCCAAGTTGTGGATGGAATATCTGTACTCGGACGAAGGTCAGATTGGCTGGCTGAAGGGCTACTGCCATCCGATGCGCTACAACGAACTGGTGACCGGCAAGAAAGTGCCGCAGGCATTGCTGGACAAGCTGCCCCCGCCTTCGTCGTACAAGAATGTCGTGTTCCCGACGCTCTCGCAACAGGACGCGTACAAGGAAACCATTACGAAGCACTGGGACGAAACGGTCGGCGCGAACGTCAAGTAAGCGGCGTAGTGGATGTCGCGGCCGCAGGGGAACACGCGAGCCGCGACGCCGAACAGTAGCCTGAAGTTTTGCCGCTCCGGCGCGCCGCTCTTCGTCATGAGCGCGGCGTGCCTGGTGCGTTTGCCAGATTGCCCCAAGGGTGAGCTATGAGCGCTTCATCGGATGCTGGATCGGTGCAGCCGGAATTGCTGGTTCCGCCTGTACCCACCCCAACGCCTCGCGTCGACGGTCCGGGCCGCGCGTCGCAGTTCCTCGCCTGGATCGGCGTGGTGCCGTTTTTTACTTTTGCGCTGCTGTTCCTGATTCTGCCGACCGGCTTCCTGATGGTCGGCGCGTTTCAGGATTCGCAAGGCCACTTCACGCTCGCCAACTTTCGCGACCTGCTCCAGCCGACCGTGCTGGACGCGTACTGGATCAGCTTCAAGGTGAGCGCGGCCTCGTCGCTCGGCGGCGCGGTGATCGGCTCGCTGCTCGCATGGGCGGCGGTGCAGGGCAAGCTGCCCGGCTGGATTCGCCCGACCCTGATGACGTTTTCCGGCGTCGCGTCGAACTTTGCCGGCGTGCCGCTCGCATTCGCTTTCATCTGCACGTTGGGACGCGTCGGGCTCGTCACCGTATTGCTGAAGAAGTACCTCGGCTTCAATCTGTACTCGACGGGCTTCAGCATCCTGAGCTTTTCCGGCCTGACGCTGACCTATCTGTATTTCCAGATTCCGTTGATGGTGCTGATCGTCACGCCCGCGCTCGACGGTCTGAAACGTGAGTGGCGCGAGGCCTGTGACTGCCTCGGCGGGACCTCGTATCAATACTGGCGCTACGTCGCGCTGCCGGTGCTTTGGCCGAGCGTGCTCGGCGCCGCGCTGCTGCTGTTCGCCAATTCGTTCGGTGCGGTCGCCACGGCTTATGCGCTGACCGGCAGTTCGCTGAACATCGTCACGATCCTGCTGTATGCGCAGATTCGCGGCGACGTCATGCATAACCAGAATCTCGGTTATGCACTCGCGCTCGGCATGGTGCTCGTCACCGGTCTGTCGAATGGCGGCTACATCTGGCTGCGCTCGCGCGCTGAAAGGGGGCGTCGATGAAAAGCCAATCGCGCGTGGGTGCGTGGACCGCGATGATCGTCGGTTCGCTGTACTTTCTCATTCCCTTGATCGCGACGTTCGAATTCAGCCTGCGCATGAAGCGCGGCTCCTACAGTTTCGAAGCGTATAGCGTCGTACTCGGCGATCCGCGCTTTCAGGCCTCGTTCGGCTACTCGATTCTGATGGCGCTGCTGACGATCGTGGTCGGCGTGCTGCTGGTGGTGCCGACGGCTTACTGGGTGCAGTTGCGCTTGCCGAAGCTGCGGCCGGTCGTCGAATTCATCACGCTGTTGCCGTTGGTCGTGCCGGCCATCGTGATCGTATTCGGTTATCTGCGCATCTATAACAGCAGTTCGATTCTGCCGCTCACCGGCAATGAGCGCGCCACGGATCTATTGCTGGTGTTCGGCTACGTCACGCTCTCGCTGCCGTACATGTACCGCGCCGTCGACGCCGGCCTGCGCGCGGTCGACGTGCGCTCGCTCACCGAGGCGGCCGAGTGTCTCGGCGCGAACTGGCCGACCATTCTCTTCAAAGTGATCTTCCCGAATATCCGCTCGGGCATTCTGTCCGGCGCGTTTCTCACCTTTGCGGTGGTGATCGGCGAGTTCACACTGGCGAGTCTGCTGGACCGTCCCGCGTTCGGCCCGTATCTGCAATTGATCGGCGCGAACCGCGCGTATGAACCCTCGGCGCTCGCGATCATCGCGTTCGTGATCACGTGGGCGTCGATGGGTTTGATACAGGTGTTCGGCTCGGCCCGCGCCATGAGCGGCCAGAAAGTGTGACCAACGAGTTTGGCCGATAAGTTTGATCCAATGAGTTTGACGGACTGGGGCAGCGAATCATGGCATTCCTGGAAATCGAAAATCTGCATAAGTCCTTCGGGGCGAACACGGCGCTGCATCACTTCGATATGAAGATCGAACGGGGCGAGTTCATCACTTTCCTCGGGCCGTCCGGCTGCGGCAAGACGACGGTGCTGCGCATGATCGCCGGCTTCGAAACGCCCACGCGCGGCATCATCCGGCTGGACAACAAGGACGTCACGCACCTTCGCACGCGGCAACGCAAGGTCGGCATGGTGTTCCAGTCGTATGCGCTGTTTCCGAACATGACCGTGGCCGAGAACATCGGCTTTGGGCTGAAGATTACGCATCGGCCGCAGGCGGAGATCAATCAGCGCGTCGACGAGATGCTGCAACTGATCAAGCTGCCGCACCTGGGCGGCCGTTATCCGTGGCAATTGTCGGGTGGCCAGCAGCAACGCGTGGCGCTCGCGCGGGCGCTTGCCGGCAAGCCGCAAGTGTTGCTGCTCGACGAACCGCTTTCCGCGCTGGATGCCAAGATCCGCATTTCGTTGCGCCAGGATATTCGCGCGTTGCAGCGCGAGTTGGGTATCACGTCGATTTTCGTCACCCACGATCAGGAAGAAGCGCTGTCGATCTCCGATCGTATCGTCGTGATGAACGAGGGCCGCGTCGAGCAGATCGGTACGCCGTCCGAAATCTATAACTATCCGCGCACCCGCTTTGTCGCGTCGTTCGTCGGCACGCTGAACATTCTGGCCGGGCACGTGGTCGATCCGGCGACCGGCAAGATGGTGGTGGACGGTCAGGAGTTGATCACCACGCAGGAGTTGCCGTCGGCCGATGCGGGCAAGAAGCGTTTGCTCGCGCTGCGTCCCGAGGCCATCGTGCTGGAGCCGGCCGCGCCCGGCCGCAACACGCTGAACGCGACCGTCGAAGAGGTCAATTTCCTCGGTGCGGTGGTGCGCATCAGAACGCGCGTGAAAGACGCCGTGATTTCTCTCGACGTGTTCAACGACCCGAATCGCGGTTTGCCCGAACGCGGGCAGCCGGTGTCGCTGGGGTTCTCGCACGAGAATCTGCTGGTGTTGGAAGAGGGCGCGGTTTAGAGGCCGCACGTTGGACGGCGCGCAGGCCTCTGGCCAGCGCGCGTCGTCGTAGAAAGCCTTACGGGTTATCCCGTAGCCGCCGCCGCGTTCGGTTCCGGATTCCCCGACACTCCTCGTCCGGATTTCCGGAATCCCGGACAGCGCATCCCGTGTGGCGCCAAAAAACCCATATAAATCAAAGCCCCGAGTCCGGCTTTGAGCTGGCATCGACCTTGCGAAATAGATATCGCGGCCGCAACGGTCCGACAACTAAAGCAAGGAGACAACGATGTCCGATTTCCCTTCCCGGTATTTCTGAATTCGTCCCTTGTCGCGGCCTAATGCCGTGCACAGGCGTGACGACTATTCGTTCGCATGATGCGCAGCGTGGCAGGCCATTGAGCTCATCCACATCGCAGGAACCATCGTGAAGAAACCTATCCACAAAGTACTGTACGTCCAGGTGATCGTGGCGATCCTTATAGGTATCGCGCTCGGACATTTCTATCCGAATCTCGCCGTCGACATGAAGCCGCTCGGCGACGGCTTCATCAAGCTGATCAAGATGGTGATCGGACCGATCATCTTCTGTACGGTGGTGACGGGTATCGCCGGCATGGAGGACATGAAGAAGGTTGGGCGCGTCGGCGGCAAGGCGTTGCTGTACTTCGAAATCGTCTCGACCTTCGCACTGGTGCTCGGCCTGATCGCCACGCACGTGCTCAAACCGGGCGTCGGCTTCAACATCGACCCGGCCACGCTCGACGGCAAGGCGGTCGCCTCGTATGCCGCGAAAGCGCACGGGCAGACCACGGTCGACTTCCTGATGCACCTCATTCCGGACACGCTCGTGTCAGCGTTCGCGCAGGGTGAAATCCTGCAGATCCTGCTGATCGCGCTGCTGTTCGGCGCGGTGCTCGCGACCGCCGGTGAGAAAGGCAAGGTCGTAACGAGCTTCATCGACGGGCTCTCGCATGTGCTGTTCGGCATTGTGCGCATCATCACGAAGCTGGCGCCGATCGGCGCGTTCGGCGCAATGGCGTTCACGATCGGCAAGTACGGTATCGGCTCGTTGCTGCCGATGCTCAAGCTGATCGGCACGTTCTATCTGACCTCGATCGTGTTCGTGGTGGTCGTGCTCGGCATCATTGCGCGTGCGGTGGGTTTCAACATCCTGCGCTTCGTTGCGTACATCAAGGAAGAGATGCTGATCGTGCTCGGCACGAGCTCGTCCGAAGCCGCGCTGCCGCAACTCATGCTGAAGCTCGAAAAGCTCGGCTGCTCGCGCTCGGTGGTGGGCCTCGTGGTGCCGACCGGTTATTCGTTCAACCTCGACGGCACCAACATCTACATGACGATGGCCGTGCTGTTCATCGCGCAAGCCACCAACACCGACCTCACCTGGACGCAGCAGCTCACGCTGCTGGCGGTGACCATGCTCACGTCGAAGGGCGCGAGTGGCGTGACGGGCGCGGGCTTCATCACGCTGGCCGCGACGCTTGCGGTGGTGCCGACCATTCCGCTGTCGGGCATGGTGCTGATTCTCGGTATCGACCGCTTCATGAGCGAATGCCGCGCGCTGACGAACATTGTCGGCAACGGCGTGGCGACGGTGGTCGTGTCGGCATGGGAAAAGGAACTGGATCGCAACAAGCTGAACGCCGCCTTGCGTGGCGACGTGGCGATCAAAGAGCCGGCCGGCGTCTGAACCGCGCATCGGCAACGCCTTTTAACGTCATCCTCACAGCCGCGGACACCAGCGTATGAAACCGGTGTCCGCGCGCCAAACCCCCGCCTCGTCGGCCGACGAGGCTGACGCCGGCGACGCGTCGCCTTATGCCACAATAAACGATCCTTACCGATCGGATATTGCCAACGTGACGCGACGCCTGCTGATCCTCTTCGCGCTCGTCGCCGGGCTCGTCGCAGCATGCGGGCTCACGTACAGCATCGCTTGGCAAAGCGGCATCGACCATTTGCGGCGCAACGCCTCAGTGCGGGTCGACCGTACGACCAGCGCGCTGAAGAGCACGCTCGAACGCTACGAATCGCTACCTTATCTGCTCGCGGAACATCCGATCGTGCAGGACGTGCTGGTCAATCCCAGTGCGGCCAATGTTGCGCGCGCCAATCTTTATCTCGAAGACCTGAACCGCCACGCGCGCGCCACGGTCACCTACATCATTCCACTCGACGGCTTTTGCGTCGCGGCGAGCAACTGGCGCGGGCCGGGCAGTTTCATTGGCGCCGGCTATCAGTTCCGGCCGTATTTTCTCGACGCGGTGAAAGGCGGCGTGGGCCGCTTCTTCGGCATCGGCACGATCTCGCAAGCGCCGGGTTATTACATCTCTCAGCCGGTGCGGCGCGACGGCAAGATCGTCGGCGCGGCGGTCGTCAAACTCGATCTCGAATGGTTTCAGGGCGCGGATGCGTCCGAGCCGCTTGTCGTGACCGACGACCACGGCGTGATTTTCCTGTCGTCGATGCCGGCGTGGAAATACCACACGATCCGGCCGCTGTCGGGGCCGGTCGCGGATTCGATCTACCAGGCGCGTCAATACGCGCAGCAGCCGATCGCGCCGCTGCCGGTGACGATCGAACGCACGCTCGAAGGCAACGCGCAGATCGTGCGCATCGGCGGCGGCCGCTATGCACCGCGCTATCTCGCGTCGCGCCGCGGCATGGGCGAGCCGGACTGGCATCTGATCACCATGTCGCCCGTCGATCCGGTCGACGCCGACGCGCGCAAGGCGACCATCGTCACCGGCTTCGGCTACGTGTCGCTCGTGTTGCTGGCGTTCTACTGGAGAATGCGCCGGGCTCGCGTGCGCGAAGTGATGCGCAGCCGGGCGCTGCTGCAAAAAGCCTACGCGGAATTGAACCGGCGGGTCGCCGAGCGCACGGCGGATCTCTCAGAGGCGAACGAACAGTTGCAAAAGGAAGTGGCCGAACGAACCCGCGCCGAACAGGAATTGCGCGCGGCGCACGACGAACTGATTCAGGCGAGCAAGCTTGCCGCGCTCGGTCAGATGGCCGCCGGCATCACGCATGAGCTGAACCAGCCGCTCGCCGCGTTGCGCGGTTTCTCGGACAACACGCGAGTGCTGCTCGAACGCGGCGACCAGGCGTCGGCGCGCGAAAATCTCGAAGCGATCGCGGCGCTCACGGAGCGCATGGGCAAGATCACCAACCAATTGAAGCTGTTCGTCGGACGCGCGCGGCCGCGCAGTGCGCGAGCGCCGATCATGCGGGCGTTGCGCAACGTGGTCGCGCTGTTGCAGAAGCGCCTGGCAGGCGTCGAGGTGGAGTTCGCTCTGCTCGACGCGCAAAGCGGCACGCGCACGCCGCTGAGTCTCGCCGACGACCATCCCGAACTGATTGCGCATTGCGACGATCTGCGGCTCGAACAGGTGCTGATCAACCTGCTCGGCAACGCCCTCGATGCGACGGCCGACATCAGCGCGCCACGCATTTCGATCGAGATCGAAGTCGCCGATGCGAATCTGTCGTTCGCCGTGAGCGACAACGGCCCCGGCATTGCCGAGGATGTTCTGCCGCGGCTGTTCGAACCGTTCTTCACCACCAAAGAAATGGGCCAGGGGTTGGGGCTTGGCCTCGCGATATCGTCGTCTATCGCGCGCGACTGCGGTGGCTCGCTGGTGGCGCGCAACGCGCCGCACGGCGGTGCATTATTCGTGTTGACGCTGCGCCGCGCGCGCGTGCAGACGAGCCACACACCGGACCCGCTGACAACGGGCTCCTGAATCACACGGAAAACGCCATGCTGAACCACGGCCTGCAAGTGCTGTATATCGAAGATGACGAACTGGTGCGGCGCGCCAGCGTGCAGAGTCTGCAACTGGCGGGCTTCGACGTGATCGGCCATGCGTCGGCGGAGTCCGCGGCGAAGATGATCGGCGCGGACTTCTCCGGCGTGATCGTCAGCGATATTCGCTTGCCGGGCGCAAGCGGCCTCGAACTGCTTGCGCAATGCCACGAGCGCGCGCCCGATGTGCCGGTGATTCTGGTGACGGGTCACGGCGACATTTCAATGGCCGTTCAGGCCATGCGCGACGGCGCGTATGACTTCATCGAAAAGCCGTTCGCGTCCGAACGTCTGATCGAAACCGTGCGGCGCGCGTTGGAGCGCCGCAAGCTGGTGCTGGAGAATCTCGCGTTGCGCCGCGAACTGGCGGAGCAGAACTCGGTGGCGCCGCGGATTATCGGCAGAAGTCCGGCTATCGAACAGGTGCGGCGGCTAATCGCCAATATCGCGCCGACGGATGCCTCCGTGCTGATCAACGGCGACACCGGCGCGGGCAAGGAGCTGATCGCGCGCAGCCTGCATGAACTGTCGCCGCGGCGTGACAAGCCGTTTATCGCGGTGAATTGTGGCGCACTGCCGGAGCCAATGTTTGAGTCGGAAATGTTCGGCTACGAGCCGGGCGCTTTCACGGGCGCTGCGAAACGGCGCATCGGCAAGCTCGAGCATGCGTCGGGCGGCACGCTGTTTCTGGATGAAATCGAAAGCATGCCGCTCGCGTTGCAGGTCAAGCTGCTGCGCGTGCTACAGGACGGCGTGCTGGAACGGCTCGGCTCGAATCAGCCGATCCGCGTGAATTGCCGCGTGGTCGCCGCCGCCAAGGGCGACATGGCCGAGCACGTCGCGGACGGCTCGTTCCGGCGCGATCTGCTGTACCGGCTGAATGTGGTGACGATCGCACTGCCGCCGCTCGGCGAGCGGCGCGAGGACATCGTGCCGCTCTTCGAACACTTCCTGCTGGACGCGGCGGTGCGTTATCAGCGTCCCGCGCCGATCCTCACCGATCGTCAACGCGCCGGCCTGATGCAGCGTGACTGGCCGGGCAACGTGCGGGAGCTGCGCAATGCCGCCGACCGCTTCGTGCTCGGCGTCGCCGACGATCCCGTCATGTCTTTCGGCGACGACGGCGCGGCCACGCAGCCTTTGAAAGAGCGCGTCGAACAATTCGAGCGGGCGGTGATCGCGGAGGCGCTGGAGCAGGCCGGCGGCGCGGTCGCGGTCGCGGCAGACAAGCTGCAGCTCGGCAAAGCCACGCTCTACGAGAAAATCAAGCGATATGGCCTCGCGGCCAAAGGGGAAGCGGAGCGGTGAGGATATGAAAACGCCGGCGTCGAAGTGCGACGCCGGCGTGTTTGAATCAGTATGAATCCGGTCGGGCGACGCCGCGCGTTCAGGCCGGTTTCAGCGCCTTTTCCAGCAGCTGGTCGAGTTCCGCGAATTGCGGCTCGCCGACATAGCGCTTGAGAATCCGGCCGTCCTTGTCGATCAGGAAAGTGGTCGGCGTGAGCTGGACGTTGCCGAACTGCTTGGCGGCCGAGCCGTCGTCCATGGCAACCTTGAACGGCAACTGGCGGGTTTGCGTGTAGTTGGCCACGTACATGGGCGCGTCGTAGTTCATCGCCACGGCGACGAATTCGAGGCCCTGGTCCTTGAAGCGGTTATACGTCTGGACCATCTGCGGCATTTCCTTCATGCAGGTATCGCAGCTCGTCGCCCAGAAGTTGACGAGGTAGACCTTGCCTTTCAGGTCGGCAGTCGAGACTTTCTGGCCGGACAGCAACGTGAAGGTCGCATCGGGCACACGCTGCTGGCCGGCAAAGGCGAAATAACCGGCGACGGCGATCGCAAGGGCCACGGCGGCAATGATGAGGTAGCGAAGCGGATTCGCGCGCCGCGATGCGGTGGTCGGAGTGGAACTCATGAACGGAACCTCGAGAGTCGCGCGGAACGCGCGGAACAGTGCGTCGCTTCGGGCTTACGGCCCTGTGCTGGAGGCGGCGCGACAGCGTCGCTATTGTAGCCCCATTCCGGCGGCACGGCAGGAGCCGCGCCGGGAGCGGATAATAGGGTTTTACGTCCCCGTCCGTCCGATCTTCTGTCCCCATGCTCCAAACCGTTTTTTGCCTTGATCAAATCCGTCCCTTCCTTGCACGAATTCTGTCTCGCAGTCCCCGGGCGGGCCGCTCGCTGAGCCGGCTTTCGAGCCAAGCTGCGGCCGTTGACGCTTCCCGGACGCAAAGCGCGCGGGCAGTGTTGAGCACGCTGGCTTGCAGTATCGCGTTGGGCTGCGCGTTGAGCGCATGCTCGCCGACCTTCGACTGGCGCACCATCACGAACAACGACAACGGCTACACCGTCGACCTGCCGGCGAAACCGGGCAACGATCAGCGTGCCGTCCAGATCGACGGCACGCCTATGCAGATGGCGATGCAGACGGCCGAAGCCGGCGACGCTGTCTTCGCGGTCGGCACGGTGATGTTGCCCAACGACAGGGAAGCCACGCAGCGCGCCGCACTCGAGTTCCTGCGCAACGGTCTTGCCCGCAACGTGGGCGCCGCGCCGGAAGCTCGCGCGGTGCAGATCCCACTGGCGGCCGGCGGCCGGGTGCTCGGTCTGGAAATGAAGCTGAGCGGCGAGGCAGGCTCGCAGCACGAAGCCCGCACTGTCTACGCCCGGCTGGTGGCGCGCGGGCGGCATGTCTACCAGGCGGCCATCATTTCACCCAAGCCGATGCAGCAGGAACAGGTCGACCAGTTTTTTTCGTCGTTCCAACTGTATTGAGAGCGGTATTTTTGGCCGATGCGACGCCTGATGGATCGCGGCGCGTGCGCGCCGCACAGTGAAAGTTCCTTCGCAGAATTGCACGCTAATTCACGGTTTACGTTGAAGTTTTTCTATTACTCACAGTGGCTGTGGATAACTCTGTTGAGAACTCGCCCGAATCGCGCGGAGATGCCCATTCTATGGGCACTCTGTCAGATTCGCCCGGTTCGACGGCGCTGAAAAAAGCCAGTCAAATCAATGCCTTTTGGATGCTGCTCGCGGTGGACCTTTCAGATGTATCAAAATCTGTCTGGAACGTGAGCATGTGCATAAGTCAAGTCTTGACAGCAAGTTTTTCGCCTCATAGAGAGCCAAAAGCCCGCCGATATTGGATCGCTTCGCCGATCTGCGCGGCGTTCGGCATGGCTGTGCCGGCAAGGTCGGCAATGGTGCGCGCCACCTTCAGGACCCGGTAGTACGCACGCGCGGACCATCCGAAGCGCTCTCCGGCTTCGCGTAGCAAACCTTCGCCCGCTGCGTCGGGGCGGCAGACCTCGTCTACTTCCCGTCCTCCCAATTCCCGATTGGTTTTGCCCTGGCGGCTCAACTGGCGCTCGCGTGCGCGGTTCACGCGCACGGCAATGGCCGCGCTTGTCTCCCCGGCGGCTGTCGAACGGGCGGACAGTTCCGACGGTGTGAGCGCCGGAATTTCGAGTTGGATGTCGATCCGGTCGAGCAGGGGCCCGGAGAGCTTGCGCAAGTAACGCGCGGCGATCTCGGGTGTGCACCGGCAGCGGCCTTGGGGATCGCCGCGCCAGCCGCACGGACACGGATTCATGGCGGCGATCAACTGGCAGGCAGCCGGAAAGTCCACCTGCAAGGCAGCGCGTGAAATCGTGATGCGGCCCGCTTCGAGCGGCTCACGCAGCGTTTCGAGCACGTCGCGGTGGAACTCGGGTAGCTCGTCCAGAAACAGCACGCCAAGGTGCGCCAGCGTGATTTCACCGGGCTGCGGCGGATTGCGCCCGCCCACCAGCGCTGCGGCGCTAGACGAGTGATGCGGAGCGCGAAACGGCCGTCGACGCCATTGCGACGGCGTAAAACCGGCCCGGCTGGCGGACAGCAAAGCGGCGGAGCTGAGCGCTTCGTCGTCGGTCATGGGGGGCAACAGGCTCGGCAGGCGGGCGGCGAGCATCGATTTGCCCGCACCGGGCGGCCCGACCAGCAGCACGTGATGCCCGCCGGCCGCAGCGACTTCGAGTGCCCGGCGCGCGCCGCGCTGACCGATCACGTCACCCATATCCGGAACGACGGCGGTGGCGCACTCGGCGAGATCCGGCGCGGCGAGCGGATAAAGCCGCGCGTCGGGCGCACCGGCCAGGTGAGCGCACAGCGAAGGCAGATCGGCGGCGCCGTAGACGTCGACGCCGGGCACGAGCGCCGCTTCCGCCGCGCTCGCGGCGGGCAGATAGAGCTGTGGAGTGGAATGAGCAGCCGGCCCGGATGCAGCAAGCTCGCCAGACGAAGTTGCTCCGGCGTGAGCCACGCCGCCGCGCGCGGTTCCGCAGGCCATGGCGAAGGCGCCGCGCATTGGCCGGAGCGCGCCCGTCAACGAGAGTTCGCCCGCGAATTCGCGATGCAGCAAGGACTCCGCGGGAATCTGGCCGCTCGCCGCGAGAATGCCCAAAGCGATCGGCAGATCGAAGCGGCCGGATTCCTTCGGTAAATCGGCCGGCGCGAGATTGACGGTAATGCGCCGCACAGGAAAGTCGAAGTTGCAGTTCTGCAGCGCCGCGCGCACGCGCTCGCGGCTTTCGCGCACTTCCAGATCAGGCAGGCCGACAATCGAAAAAGAGGGTAATCCGTTCGCGAGGTGGACCTCGACGGTTACTTCGGGCGCGCGGCCAGCGGCCGGCGCGCGACTGCGCACCACGGCAAGCGACATGTTTTCTCCCGTCGGACGGCGCGCCAGCGGCGCGCGCAAGTCCCCTAAAACGCTGATGACGTCACGGCTCGCTTGCCTGTGATGTGCAGCACTGCGCGGCGGATGAGCCGCGAGCAGACCTATTTAGGGTGTTTGCGTGACCGGCAGCTTCTGTTCGAGCTCGGCGACGCGGCGCTCCAGTTCTTCGAGGCGCGCGCGGGTACGCACCAGCACCTGGGTCTGCGTATCGAATTCTTCGCGGGTGACGAGGTCGAGCTTCGAAAAGCCCTGCGACAGCATGGCCTTCACGTTGCGTTCGACATCTTTGGCCGGCGAGTTCTTGAACAGCTCGCTCATGCGGGCCTGAAAGTCGTTAAAAACATCATTCGGTTGTTTCATGGTGTTCCCTTTGTTGCACAAAAAGTGTGCATGTTTCGTTGCGTCTGTGCTTTGTCGCGTTAAATGGGCGCTGTTGGTGCATGACCCGTTGCGCGCCGCGGCCGTATGGGCCCCTTTGGTGCGCGCCCGTGCGTTCAGAACCTTCGAACACTCTAGCAACGATCCATAAGCCGCGCCAGCTTGCCCCGCCAGCGCTGGCCTTCCGGCCAGGGCCCTTTGCGCCCCTTTTGCGAGGCCTGCGGTGCGGAGTCTGACACAACATGGCATGCGAGTTGCTGTTACTGCCCCGCGCGCTCTGCCGGCACCTGTTTGCCGGCAGCGAAACGAGACCACGCGAACGGGTTACGGGTACGCAAAACGGGTTACGCAACGGGTTACGCAACTAAGCGAGGGATTTCATGAAACTCATTACCGCAATCATCAAGCCGTTCAAGCTCGATGAGGCGCGCGAAGCCTTGTCGGCCATCGGCGTCTCGGGCATCACGGTGACCGAAGTCAAAGGTTTTGGTCGCCAGAAAGGCCACACGGAGCTGTATCGCGGCGCTGAATACGTCGTCGATTTCCTGCCGAAGGTGAAGATCGAGGCTGCTGTCTCGGACGACATCGTCGACCAGGCGATCGAGGCGCTCGAGCGCGCGGCACGCACCGGCAAGATCGGCGACGGCAAGATCTTCGTCACGCCGATCGAGCAAGTGATTCGGATTCGCACCGGGGAGACCGGCGCGGACGCTCTGTAATACCAAAAGATAGCGACACAGATAGCGACAAGAGGAAACGAAAGATGCGCAAATTAATGATGTCCTTGCTGATGGCCGGTTCGCTGCTCGCGGGCGGTATCGGCGCCGCCCTCGCGGACGACGCTTCCGCCCCCGCAGCCGCTTCGGCCGCTGCTCCCGATACGACGGCGAGTGCGCCGGCGTCGGACGCTTCGGCCGCACCCGCTGCCGCCGCGGCTTCGGCACCGGCCGCGGACGCGTCCGCCGCACCGGCTGCCAGCGCGGCCGCCGCCGCACCCGCAGCATCGGACGCTGCGCCGGCTGCCCCGACCGCGCCGTTCTCGGTCGATTCGTCGAAGATCAACTCCGGCGATACCGCCTGGATGCTGACCTCCACCGCGCTCGTGCTGTTCATGACGATCCCGGGTCTGGCACTGTTCTACGGCGGCATGGTCCGCAAGAAGAGCGTGCTCGCGATCCTGATGCAAAGCTTCGCGATCACCTGCCTCGTGTCGATCATCTGGGTCGTGGTGGGCTATACGCTCGCCTTCACGCCGGGCAATTCGTTCATCGGCGGTTTCTCGCGCTTCTTCATGGCGGGCATGAACTACATCAAGGGCGACAAGGCCACGACGCTGACCGTCAGCCACCTCGCGCCGACGATCCCGGAAACGGTCTATGTCGTCTATCAGATGACGTTCGCGATCATCACCCCGGCACTGATCACGGGCGCGTTTGCCGACCGTATGAAGTTCTCGGCGATGCTCGTTTTCATGACGCTGTGGTCGATCATCGTCTACTCGCCGATCGCGCACATGGTCTGGGAACCGACCGGCTGGCTGGCTAGCGCGGGCGTCCTCGACTTCGCGGGCGGCACGGTGGTGCACATCAACGCCGGTATCGCGGCGCTGGTCTGCGCGCTGGTGCTCGGCAAGCGCGTCGGCTACGGCAAGGAAGCCATGGCGCCGCACAACCTGACGCTCACGCTGATCGGTGGCGCCATGCTGTGGGTGGGCTGGTTCGGCTTCAACGCGGGTTCGGCAGTGGCGGCAGACGGCCGTGCCGGTTTCGCGATGTTCGCAACGCAAGTGGCAACCGCAGCAGCAGCACTCGCATGGATGTTCGCCGAATGGGCAACCAAGGGTAAGCCGTCGGTACTCGGTATCGTGTCGGGCGCCGTGGCCGGTCTGGTGGCGATTACGCCGGCTTCGGGCTTCGTCGGTACGGCGGGTTCGCTGGTGATCGGTATCGCGGCAGGCGTGATCTGCTTCTGGTCGGCAACGTGGCTCAAGCACAAGCTCGGTTACGACGACTCGCTCGACGCGTTCGGCGTGCACTGCATCGGCGGTATCGTGGGTGCGATCCTGACCGGCGTGTTCGCGGTCAAGGACATCGGCGGCGCGGACGGCAGCGTGATCCTGCAGGCCAAGGGCGTGCTGACGACGCTGATCTACAGCGGCGTGGTGAGCTTCATCCTGCTGAAGATCATCGACATGGTGATGGGCATCCGCGTGACGGAAGAACAGGAACGCGAAGGTCTGGACGTGAGCCTGCACGGCGAACACGTCGAGTAAGCAACGTATCGCGAGCCCGCGCTCCCGGGCTCGCCGGTTCAGAAATAAGCACAGCGACTTTGGCCCGCCTTCATGGCGGGCTTTTTTCTTGCGCGCTATCTTGTAAACGGTAGTTTTCCCTGCCTATCATGGCGATAGCGAGAATGCATTCGCGTCCGCTTGCGAATGGAGAAACCGTCCCCAAATGGACAAAGCATTTGCTCTACAATCTTTTTTCTCCAGTCTGCGAGTGATCAATGGTTCCGCACCTAGTTACGGCGTTAAACGGCCCGCTGCTCGATCTTGAGCGGAAGATCCTCGACGCCACACCCGCCATCGAACGCTGGTTCCGGCTCGAATGGCAGGAGCACACGCCGCCGTTCTACTGTTCCGTCGACCTGCGCAACGCGGGCTTCAAGCTCGCGCCGGTCGACACCAATCTGTTTCCTGGCGCATTCAACAATCTGCCGCAGGAAGTGCTGCCGCTCGCCGTGCAGGCCGCCATGGCCTCGATCGAGAAGATCTGCCCGGACGCCAAGAATTTGCTGGTGATTCCCGAGCGCCACACGCGCAACGCGTTTTATCTCGAGAATGTCGCCCGGCTGGCTGCGATCATGCGCCAGGCCGGCTTGAACGTGCGTTTCGGCACGCTCGACGAAACCATCAACGGGCCGGTCACGATCGCGCTTTCCGACGGGCAGAAGCTCGTGCTCGAACCGCTCGAGCGCTCGCAGCGTCGTCTTGGTCTGAAGAATTTCGACCCGTGCTCGATTCTGCTGAATAACGATCTGTCGGGCGGCATTCCGCCTGTGCTCGAAAATCTGCACGAACAATATTTGCTGCCGCCGCTGCATGCCGGCTGGGCCGTTCGCCGCAAATCGACGCATTTTTCCTGTTATGACGACGTCGCGAAGAAGTTTGCGAAGATGGTCGAGATCGATCCGTGGATGATCAATCCGTATTTCGCGCATGTGGAAGGCGTCGATTTCCAGGAACGCACCGGTGAGGAAGCGCTAGCGGATGCGATCGACGGCGTGCTGAAGAAGATTGCCAAGAAGTATCGCGAGTACGGCATCTCCGAGAAACCGTATGTCGTCATCAAGTCGGATGCGGGCACTTATGGCATGGGTGTGATGACCGTGCACGACGCGTCGGAAGTTGCCGCGCTCACCAAGCGCGAACGCGCCAAGATGGCGGCGACCAAAGACGGCCTGGAAGTGCACGACGTGATCGTGCAGGAAGGCGTGTACACCTTCGAGCGCATTGGCGAGGAAGTGGCCGAGCCGGTCGTGTACATGATCGACCGATATGTCGTGGGCGGCTTCTACCGCGTGCACGGCAGCCGCGAGCGCGATCAGAATCTGAACGCACCCGGAATGCACTTCGTGCCGCTCGGCTTCGAGCACACGGCGCTGCCCGACGCGCACGCCAAACCCGGCGCGGCGCCGCCGAACCGCTTCTATATGTACGGTGTGGTGGCGCGGCTGGGGCTGCTGGCCGCCTCGGTCGAACTGGAAAAGACCGATCCGGAAGCGATTCAGGTCTAAGCAAGCTTGGGTGGTCGATGGCGGCATGCGTGCCGCCATCGCCATTTTCAACGACTATATTTACGATCAACGCCAAGCCCATCAGGGCGCACCGGGACCTTCATGGACATTCTTTTCATCGCCGACCCGCTCTCGCAATTCAAGATCTACAAAGACTCGACCTACGCGATGATGGCCGAGGCGGCGCGCCGCGGTCATGTGGTCTACACGTGCGAGCCTAAGCATCTGGCGTGGACGGGCGGCGACGTCGAGGCGAACGTGCAGCGCGTGGCGATTGTCGGCGACGGCGCCGATCTTCATCGCGACGTCTGGTACGACGCGGAAGCCGCCACGCCGCGCGCGCTCAAGACATTCAGCGCGGTGGTGATGCGCAAAGACCCGCCGTTCGACATGGAATATGTCACGTCGACCTGGCTGCTGGAAATGGCCGAACGCGCCGGCGCGCGCATTTTCAACAAGCCGCAATCGATTCGCGACCACTCGGAAAAACTCGCCATCGGCGAATTCGCGCAGTTCGTCGCGCCTACGCTGGTCACGCGCGACGCGACCCGCTTACGTGCCTTCCACGAGGAACACGGCGACGTGATCCTGAAGCCGCTCGACGGCATGGGCGGCATGGGCGTGTTCCGCGTGAAAGCCGACGGCATGAACCTCGGTTCGATCATCGAAATGCTGAGCCACGACGGCGCGCGTTCGGTGATGGCGCAGAAATTCATTCCCGAAATCAAGGAGGGCGACAAGCGTATTTTGCTGATCGGTGGCGAAGCCGTGCCTTATTCGCTGGCCCGTATTCCTCAGGGTAATGAAGTGCGCGGCAACCTCGCGGCCGGCGGCCTTGGGGTAGCGCGTCCGCTGACCGAGCACGACCGCAAGATCGCCGATACGCTGGCGCCGGTGCTCGCCGCGCGCGGTCTGCTGCTGGTCGGACTGGACGCGATCGGCGACTGGCTGACCGAAGTGAACGTGACCAGCCCGACATGTTTCCGCGAGATCATGGATCAGACCGGTTTCGACGTCGCCGCCATGTTCATCGACGCCTTGGAGCGGGCGGCAGGTTGATGATCTGGGCCGATTTGCGCTCTTGAATGGCCGCCATGATCCCCAAACTGTGTATTAAATCCGCATCAGGCAGCACGCCGGCTTTGGCGCGAAAATGAGCCTGATACAATGCCCGCTCTCTCGCGCCAACCCGTTTCGATGGCACCTCGACGGTGTCATGGAGATGGATCGCGGGCAATGAGCGGGCAGGTTTTCGCTAGCGCCGGCTCGGTGCCGCGCGGCGGGGGCGCTCATGGGTTCACGCGTTCCGGCCCTCATGGCCCACGGCCGGTCGAGGGCGCTGACGAACCGGGCTTCGTCCCGGTCCACGGTTGGGGCCGTTCTTTTGCAGTAAGGCTGACATGGCAGGCATTCTGATCATTGCGCACGCTCCGTTCGCCACCGCGTTGCGCGATTGCATTTCGCACATCTATGGTGGCTTGCCGGCGCGCATCGGCGTGATCGACGTATCGCCGGATTGCGATCCCGCGCAGCAGGTTGCATTCGCGCACGCGGAGATCGAACGTCTCAAGGAAGAAAACGGCGCGCTCGTCCTCACGGATATGTTTGGCGCCACGCCGGCGAATATCGCCGGCCGGCTCGCTTCAATACCGGATGTGCGCGTGCTGTGCGGCGTCAACCTGCCGATGCTGGTGCGCGCGGTCTGTTATCGCGCCACACCGCTCGACACGTTGGTCGACAAGGCACTCGCCGGCGCCACCAAGGGCGTGCACGCCATCGGACCGGCCACGCCGGCACCCGTCGCGCCCACCGCGGAGTCCGGCGACTGTTTGCCCGCACTGCCGCCCGATGCGGCATCCGGCGGCGCGTGTTTGCCGGCCTTGCCGGTCGACGCCGATCTGACGCAAAAAGCCGACTCAGCCGGCTTGTAAGCGGATCGCCCGGTTGCCGGGTTTTCGCCCGCAATGCCACTGGTTTGCGGATTCACCTTTCATAACCACACTTACCCGCGCTTCGGACCATCACATGCTGCAACAGGAAACGACTATCGTGAACAAGCTGGGGCTGCACGCGCGCGCGTCGGCCAAGTTGACGCAACTCGCAGGCAACTACCAGGCGGAAATCTGGATGAGCCGTAACGGCCGCCGTATCAATGCCAAGAGCATTATGGGCGTGATGATGCTGGCCGCGGGCATCGGCAGCACGGTGCTGATCGAAACAGAAGGCGCTGACGAAAAAGAAGCGATGGACGCATTGCTGAAACTGATTGCCGATAAATTCGGCGAGGGTCAGTGAGCACCTCCACGTTGCGATATGCGCAAACGCCGCGGCTGTCCGCGGCGTTTTTTTTAGCGCGTGACAATGGTCGGGCGAAAGCGCGTGAGGCCCGCACATCGACATTCGCATACGGTTCACGTTGCTGGAACGCGAGTCAGATGAAGGCTCGTTGGCAGCTCGCTTACGGTAATTCGTGCTGCGCTGCACACAGGCCCGACATACCGGCGAAGGGCGCGGAATTTATAATGGCGCAGAGTGTCTGAGAGCATTGCAGCGGTTTGCCGCGGCATCACACAACTAGAGGAGGTGCGCGTGTCCTTCACGCTGCATGGAATTCCCGTGTCACGCGGTATCGCCATCGGGCGGGCTTATCTGATCGCCCCGGCTGCACTCGACGTAGACCACTATCTGATCGAGCCCGCCCAGATCGAAGGTGAGGTGGAGCGCTTTCGCGCGGCCCAGCAACACGTGCATCACGAGCTCGACGCGTTGCGCGCCGATCTCGCCGTCGACGCACCCAGCGAGATGGGCGCGTTTATCAACGTTCATTCAATGATCCTGAACGATGCGATGCTCGTGCAGGAAACCATCGACCTGATCCGCACGCGCCGCTACAACGTGGAATGGGCGCTGACCGAACAACTCGAGCGCCTGTCGCGCCATTTCGACGATATCGAAGACGAGTACCTGCGCGAGCGCAAAGCCGACATCGAACAGGTGGTGGAGCGCGTGCTGAAGGCGCTCGCGGGCGCGTCGGTGGCGCTCGTGGACGGCGTGCACGGCGCCTGCGACGAGATGATCGTAGTCGCGCACGACATCGCGCCGGCCGACATGATGCAGTTCAAAACGCAAACGTTTCAGGGTTTCGTCACGGATCTGGGCGGCCGCACGTCGCATACGGCGATCGTCGCGCGCAGTCTCGGTATTCCGGCCGCGGTCGGCGTGCAGCACGCGAGCGCGTTGATTCGCCAGGACGACCTGATCATTGTCGACGGTGATCACGGCATTGTGATCGTCGATCCCGCGCCGATCGTGCTGGAGGAGTATTCGTACCGGCAAAGCGAAAAAGCGCTCGAGCAGCGCAAGCTGCAACGGCTTAAGTTTTCGCCCACTCAAACGCTGTGCGGCACGCGTATCGAGTTGTGCGCGAATATCGAGTTGCCGGAAGACGCGAGCGCCGCGCTCGACGCGGGAGCCATGGGCGTGGGTCTGTTCCGCTCCGAATTCCTGTTCATGAATCACAAGGACCGTTTGCCCGAAGAGGAAGAGCAATTCGCCGCGTACCGTCGCGCGGTCGAATTGATGAACGGCCTGCCGGTCACGATTCGCACGATCGACGTGGGCGCCGACAAGCCGCTCGATTCGATGGGCGGGGGCGATGGTTATGAAACCGCCGCGAACCCGGCCTTGGGTCTGAGAGCGATTCGCTGGAGCCTCTCCGAGCCGCAGATGTTTCTCACGCAGTTGCGCGCGATACTGCGCGCGTCTGCGTTCGGTACGGTGAAAATTCTGATTCCGATGCTCGCGCATGCGCAGGAGATCGATCAGACGCTCGACCTGATTCGCGAAGCCAAACGTCAGCTCGACGACGCCGGCATGGCCTACGATCCGAACGTGCAGGTCGGCGCGATGATCGAGATTCCGGCCGCCGCCATCGCCTTGCCGCTGTTTCTCAAGCGGCTCGATTTCCTGTCGATCGGCACGAACGATCTGATCCAGTACACGCTGGCGATCGATCGCGCGGACAACTCCGTCGCGCATCTGTACGACCCGCTGCATCCGGCGGTGCTGCACCTGATCGCGTTCACGCTGCGCGAGGCGAAGCGCGCGGGCGTGCCCGTGTCGGTGTGCGGTGAGATGGCCGGCGACCCGGCGTTGACGCGTCTCTTGCTCGGCATGGGTCTCACCGAGTTTTCTATGCATCCGAGCCAACTGCTGGTGGTCAAGCAGGAAGTGCTGCGCGCGCATTTGAAGACGCTCGAAAAGCCGGTGGCCGATGTGCTGGCTTCGTTCGAACCCGAAGAAGTGCAGGCTGCGTTAAAGCGCGTGTCGCTGGCCTGAGTTCACGTCTTTGAATAAGAAACGCCGCCTCACGGGCGGCGTTTTTTTAGCCTTACGGCAGCAGATCAAGCCGGGTGCGTCTGCCCACATACCGGGCAATCCGGCTGCCGCGCAATACGCATCGTGTTCCACTCCATGCGCAGCGAATCGAGCATCATCAGGCGGCCGAGCAACGGCGTGCCGATTCCGCCGATCACCTTGAGCGCCTCGGCGGCCTGCATCGAACCGACGATACCGACTGTCGGCGCGAACACACCCATGGTCGAACACGCGACTTCCTCGAACGGCTGGTCTTCGGGAAACACACACGCATAGCAGGGCGACGCTTCGTCGCGGAAGTCGAAGGTGCTGATCTGGCCGTCGAAGCGCAACGCCGCGCCCGACACGAGCGGCACGCCGTGCTTCACGCACGCGCGGTTGATCGCGTGGCGCGTCGCGAAGTTATCCGTGCAGTCGAGCACGACCGTGGCATGCGGCACTTGTGCGTCGAGCCACGCGTCGTCCACGCGCTCGGCCACCGCATTCACCACCACCTCGGGATTGATCCGCGCGATTGCCTCGCGCCCGGACTCGACCTTCTTGCGCCCGATAGATGCGGTCACATGCAGGATCTGGCGCTGCAGATTGGTCAGGTCGACCGTATCGGCATCGACCAGCGTTAAACGGCCGACACCCGCGGCAGCGAGATACATCGCGGCCGGCGAACCCAGGCCACCCGCGCCGACGATGATCGCGTGAGCGTCGATAAAGCGCTGCTGAGCCTCGATGCCGATTTCGTCGACGAGGATGTGGCGGGAATAGCGAAGCAGTTGATCGTCGTTCATGGCGGGGCGCGTGAGTGTGTCGCGCGTTGAGATGCAGGACCGAAGGGTCTGCCGTGCGCGGTTTCTTTATTTTAATCGCGCGGGGAGCGGGTGTTCTGGCTGATGCCCGGTATGGCAGCGTGTCTTCGCAGCAGCTTGCGCTGCGAAGACACGCTTTGACGCTTACTTGCTTTGCGTAGCGGGCGTCGAGGCCGGCGCCGGGCCCGATGCGCCCGGCACCGGTTGCGTCGGCTTGACCGCGACCGGCGCGGACGCCGACGTGGCCGGCTTGTTCTGCGCGAGACGACGCTCGGTCAGCGACTTCGATTCCTGCACCGGCTTGCCTTCCAGCTTGTTCAGCGCCTGTTGCAGCATGAAGTCGTCAGTCGAACCGAATTCCACCGGCTTGCGCTCACGATCCTTCTGACGCTGTTCCGGCGTCTTCTTGTCGTTCTGCTCTTCAAGCAGGCGCAACTGGTCCATGCGTTCCTGCTCACGCTGTTCCGCTTCCTTCTTCTCGTTCGGATCCTGCGTGTTCGCAAGGTGATTCGAGTAGTCGACTTCGCGGGTCACGAGTGCGTCGTCCGGATCGCCTTCCGCGTATTGATCGACCGCGATATCAGGACGGATGCCCTTGTTCTGGATCGAACGGCCGCTCGGCGTGTAGTAGTACGCCGTGGTCAGACGCAGTGCCGTGTCCGCCGTCATGGGTCGCACGGTCTGCACCGAACCCTTGCCGAAGGTGGTCTTGCCGACGATCAACGCACGATGCTGATCCTGCAGCGCGCCCGCGACGATTTCCGACGCCGACGCGGAGTACGCGTTGGTCAGCACGATCATCGGCACGGTCTTGAAGATCGGCGCTTCGTCCTTCAGAGGATCGCTGTCGAAGGACTGCAGGCGGTAGTTGTCGTAGGTGTCGCGATAGACCTGCTTCGAATCCGGAATCTGGCCATTGGTGGACACCACAACCGAATTCGGCGGCAGGAACGCGCCAGCCACGCCGACCGCGCTTTGCAGCAGGCCGCCGCCGTTGTTGCGCAGGTCGAGCACGAGACCCTTCAGATTCGGCTGCTGACGCGCGATATCTTGCAGCTTCGCGGCGAGGTCAGGCGTGGTGCGTTCCTGGAAGCTCGTGATCCGCACATAGGCGTAGCCTGGCGCGAGGATCTTCATCTTGACCGACTGGACCTTGATGACCGCGCGCGTGACGGTGAGCGGGAAGGTGCGGTCGTCGGTCTTGCGGAAGATCGTGAGCGTGACCTTGGTGCCCGGCTCGCCGCGCATCTGCTTGACCGCCTGGTCGAGCGTCATGCCGCGCACGGGCTTGTCATTGATACGCGTGATCAGGTCGCCCGGACGGATGCCGGCGCGGAACGCGGGCGTGTCTTCGATCGGCGAGATCACTTTGATCAGGCCGTCTTCCGACGAAATTTCGATACCGAGTCCGGCGAAGCGACCCTTGGTCTGCTCCTGCAGTTCCTCGTAATCGGTCTTGTCGAGATATGACGAGTGCGGGTCGAGGCTCGACACCATGCCTTTGATGGCGGCGGTGAGAAGCTTTTTATCGTCGACGGGTTCGACGTACTCGTGCTTGATTTGGCCGAACACTTCGGCAAAGAGCCTGAGCTGGTCCAGCGGCAGCGGTGCGACAGCGTTGGACGCTGCGCTGGCCGGTTGCTGCGCCGAAGCGGAAAGTTGCAGGGTGGCAAATACACCGGTAGCAAGGCCCGCGGCAATCAGGCCGATATTTTTCAGGTTCTTTCGCATAGAGTCTGTTGCGGTCGGAAGCGCGTGGCAGCGTCGATAGAGATGGGGACGGACAAGTATAACTGCACACCCGCCGAGTCAGGGCGTAGCGCAGGCAATCGTGATTCGACAGCGCGAGCCGGGCCTGGTTCGTGAGATGCGGCCCGCGACGCTGAAGTAATGTGCGGTAACGGATTGATGGCGCGAGAATGGCGCGCTTGACAGACTTGACAGGCGCGAGCCGCGCCGACCGGTATGTCTTGCCGGTCGGCGCGGCCATTAGCCGCCATGTGTCACCAATCTGCGCCAGTAGCCGCCGTTGCGCTGTATTGATGGCGGCAGCATGGCGGCGAGATGGCGGAATCAGCCGGCTTTGCCTTGCTTGGCGACTGCGCCTTGCGCCTTGGCGATCGCGTCCTGATCGCCCAGATAGTAGTGCTTGAGCGGCTTGAGATTTTCGTCGAGTTCATAGACGAGCGGCACGCCGTTCGGAATATTCAGACCGACGATGTCGTTGTCCGAAATATTGTCGAGGTATTTCACCAGCGCGCGGATCGAATTGCCGTGGGCGGCGATCACGACCTTGCGGCCCGACTTGATCGCCGGCGCAATCGACTCGTTCCACAGGGGCAGAACGCGCGCGACCGTATCTTTCAGGCATTCGGTGAGCGGCAGTTGCTCGCGCGGCACCTTGGCATAGCGCGGATCGCTGTAGGGCGCGCGTTCGTCCGTCGGCTCGAGTGCGGGCGGCGGCGTGTCGTAGCTGCGGCGCCAGACCAGCACCTGCTCGTCGCCGAATTTGGCGGCCGTTTCCGCCTTGTTCAGACCCGACAACGCGCCGTAGTGGCGCTCGTTCAGACGCCACGAATGCACCACCGGCAGGTACATGAGATCCATTTTGTCCTGCACGTGCCACAGGGTGCGGATCGCGCGCTTGAGCACCGACGTGTAGGCGATGTCGAACGTGTAGCCCGATTCCTTCAGCAGCACGCCGGCTTGCTGCGCTTCACTGTTGCCCTGCTCGGTGAGGTCGACGTCGACCCAGCCCGTGAAGCGGTTTTCCTTGTTCCACGTCGATTCGCCGTGGCGGATGAGAACGAGTTTGTACATGAGATTGACGGTCGGTAGTGAGGAAGCGGTAAAGCGTTGCGGGGGTCCTCTGGAGGAGCGCCGCCATCGCGTCAGACGGTTATTTTATAATGGCTGGATTGCCCTTTTCGATTTCTCTCTTTTTCGGCGGATTTTCCGTGAAGTTTTTCACTGATTACACAAACCTTGTACTGATCGCGATCGTCCTCATCTCCGGTGGGTTGCTGCTGTGGCCGACGATCAGCCGGCGCGGCCGCGGTGGCCTGTCGGCCGCTGAAGCCACGCAACTGATCAACCGGCGCAATGCGGCGGTCATCGACCTTCGTCCGTCCGCCGACTACGCCAAGGGGCATTTGCCCGCGGCCCGGCACCTTGAATTTGCGGAGTTGCAGGCGAAAGTCGCGCAACTCGTGAAGAATAAGAGCAACCCGGTGCTGCTGGTTTGCCAGACCGGCCAGCAGTCGAACAAGGCAGCGCGTATCGTGCAGGATGCAGGGTATGCGGAAGTCCATGTTCTCGAAGGCGGTGTCGACGCCTGGCAGAAAGCCGGCATGCCGGTTGTGAAACAAGGAGCAGCCAAGTGAACAAAGTGATCATGTACAGCACCCAGGTGTGCCCGTATTGCCAGATGGCCGAACGTCTTTTAAAGTCGCGCGGCGTCGAGCACGTTGAAAAGGTACTGATCGACAAAGACCCGGCCCGTCGTGAGGAAATGATGACCCGGACCGGTCGCCGCACGGTGCCGCAAGTGTTCATCGGCGAGACGCATGTGGGCGGGTACGATGACCTCTCCGCGCTCGATCGGGCGGGCGGTTTGATGCCGCTGCTCGAAGCAACCGCCTGAATTCGCGCGCCCGCGGGTGCGCGCCAAGGGCGGGTGAACACCAAGCCGGCGCGGTCTCGCCTCATCAGGGCGGGCGGCGTGCCGCAACGATCTGGCGGCCCATGCAACCATGGGCCGCCGCCATGCATACCTATCAGGGAATCACTTCATCATGTCCGACGAGAATAACCAGCCGTTCTTCAACATCCAGCGTATCTACCTGAAGGACATGTCGCTCGAGCAGCCGAATTCGCCGGGCATCTTCCTCGAGCAGGAAATGCCGTCGGTCGAAGTCGAAGTCGACGTGAAGGCCGAGCGCCTCGCCGACACCGTGTTCGAAATCCTCGTTACGGGTACGGTCACGGCCAAGGTGTCGGACAAGGTTGCGTTCCTGATCGAAGCCAAGCAAGCCGGCATTTTCGACATCCGCAACATTCCGGCTGAGCAGATCGACCCGCTGGTCGGCATTGCTTGCCCGACCATTCTGTTCCCGTACCTGCGCTCGAACATCGCCGACGCGATCACCCGCGCCGGTTTCCCGCCGATCCATCTCGCCGAAATCAACTTCCAGGCACTGTACGAGCAACGCCTCGCGCAGATGGGCGGCCAGGACGGCGCGGCGCAAAACGGCGTCACGCACTAACGTGTCGCCAGCAGTGCCGGCTATGAAGGTTGCTGTCCTTGGCGCCGGCGCATGGGGCACCGCCCTTGCCGGCCATCTGGCCGTACGGCACGACACGGTATTGTGGGCGCGTGAGCCCGCGCTCATCGCCGATCTCCGCGCTTCGCACGAAAACGCCCGCTATCTGGCGGGCGTTGCTTTGCCGCCCGCGCTGCGCTACGAGGCGGATCTCAACGCAGCGCTCGAGCACGCGCTCGCCGGCGACGCGTTATGCGTCGTGGCAACGCCCGTGGCCGGACTGCGTAGTCTCTTTCGGGCCATGCGCGATGCGGGCAAAGTGCCGGCGCATGTGGTGTGGCTGTGCAAAGGCTTCGAGGCCGATTCGCAGTTGATGCCGCATCAGGTGGTCGCGGCCGAGCTGCCGGAACATGGCAGCAACGGTGTGCTGTCCGGTCCGAGCTTCGCGCGCGAAGTCGCGCAGGGCTTGCCGGTCGCGTTGACCATCGCGAGTGCTTCGGCGGCGTGCCGGGAGCGCACGGTCGCTGCGTTCCATCACGGCGCCATGCGCATCTATACCGGCGACGACGTCGTCGGCGTGGAAGTGGGCGGCGCGGTGAAAAACGTGCTCGCCATTGCAACGGGCATTGCCGATGGCCTCGGGCTCGGTCTGAACGCGCGCGCGGCATTGATCACGCGCGGCCTCGCTGAAATGTCGCGCCTCGGCGTGACGCTCGGCGGGCGCGCGGAGACGTTCACCGGCTTGACCGGTCTGGGCGATCTGATCCTGACCGCAACCGGCGATCTGTCGCGCAATCGTACGGTCGGCCTGCAACTCGCCGCGGGCCGTACGCTCGACGATATTCTCGGCGGCCTCGGTCATGTGGCCGAAGGGGTGCGTTGTGCGCAAGCGGTCCTCGCGATCGCCCGTGCTCATGCAATCGACATGCCGATCACGCAGGCGGTCTGTGCCGTGCTGTTCGACGGCGTGGCTCCTCGCGACGCCGTCAGCGCCCTGCTGCGGCGCGACTCCAAAGCTGAATAAGCCTTGTCTTTCAGCCGTTTAGCGCGCCAAAGCGCTGAACGGCTGCCCGCTGTCGCTGTCCACGTTTTTATCGACGCTTCGCATCAGCGAGATTGCCATGCTCCGTCTCAATCGTTGCACGCTGGACGAGCGGATGGTGTTCGCCTGTTTCAGCGACACCATGTTCGCGCGCTACGAGGCGGAATTGCAGCGCCGTCAGGCCCCGCCTTCGAAGCCCGTCTGACGCCAGGCCTCGAACACCACGACCGCAACGGTATTCGACAGGTTCAGGCTGCGGTTGCCCGGCCGCATGGGTAGGCGTACGCGCTGCTCGTTAGCGAACTGGTCGAGCACGGAGTCGGGCAGGCCGCGCGTTTCGGCGCCGAACACGAACCAGTCGCCCGACTGAAACGCGTGCTCGTGAAAGCGGCCCGAACCTCGCGTGGTGAAGGCGAACATGCGCGCCGGATCTGGCGATTCCTTGCCGATAAACGCTGCCCAGTCGGCATGCACGTTCATTTGCGCGTACTCGTGATAGTCGAGACCGGCGCGGCGCAGCTTGGCATCGTCGAGCGGGAAGCCGAGCGGTTCGATCAGATGGAGGCGCGCGCCGGTGTTGGCGCACAGACGGATCACGTTGCCGGTGTTCGGCGGGATTTCCGGTTCTACGAGAACGACATTGAACATGGTGAGCTCAGGTTGAGACTAGTTTTTCGGCGTGCGCAGCGCGACGAAGTTGGTGATGCGCCTTGCTCCGGCGGCCTTGAGCGTGCGAGCCAGCGCTTCGAGTGTCGCGCCGGTGGTCATCACGTCGTCGACAATGCCGACGTGCAGACCTTGCACGGATCCGGCGACCTCGAAGGCGCGGCCTACGTTCAGGCGGCGGGCGGCGAGATCGAGCCGCGACTGCGGTGCGGTGTGAATCATTCGATGCAGCAGGGTTGCGTCGCTGCGTACATTGAGCGTGCGAGCCAGTGGCCTCGCGATCTGCCAGGCCTGGTTGTAGCCGCGCTCAATGAGACGTTTTTTGGCAAGCGGCACGGGTGCGATCACATCGGGCCATTCAGCCAGCTCTTGCCAGGAATCCCGAGCGAGGCGCGCGAGGCGTTGCCCGAACTCGCGCGCCAGCATCAGCCGGGCGCGGAATTTCAGGCCGACGGCCAGCGTGTCGAGCGGTGCCCGGTAGTCCGCAAGGGCGAACGTGGCGTCGAACGGTGGCGGCTCGCCAATGCAATCCGCACACCGGTATTGCGCGTGGATCGGCGATCGCGTGGTGGATAACGGTACCGCGCAGACAGTGCATCGCAACCGGCCTTCATTCCAGTAGGCCTCGTCGCAACCGGCACAAAGCGTCGCGTGCGACAAATTGCCGCACAACGCGCACAGGTTCGGCAACGCAGCCTGCGCCACCCGCGGCCATGCGGAATTTGCAGCACGCGCGAAACGCGCGAAGCGGGCGCCGGAAGATGACGAAATGGGTCGGAGTGGCATGGCTGGACCGCCCGCGAAGGCCTTTCACACTGAATGGAGGGGAGCGAGCGAGTATACTTCGGGCTCTACGCCAGTACGACACTCATGTCCTCAACTTCCGCTCAATCAGGCCGTCCGGCCTATGATTCCCAGCGCCTCCAGCGGATCTTCGACCGCCGCGCGGCGACCTTTGGCGACGTCGCGTTCCTGCCGCGCGAAATCGCGCAGCGCATGCGCGAGCGTCTCGACTACATCAAGGTCACGCCGGCGAGCGTGCTCGACGCCGGTTGCGGGATGGGCGAAGACATCCCTGCTTTGCGCGAGCGCTTTCCCGAGGCGCCGGTGTTCGGCTCCGACCTGTCGCACGGCATGCTCACGCGCGCGCTGCAGCACGATTCGGGTGACACGAGCTGGCGGCGCTTTCTGCCGGCCACGCTCGGCAAAGCGCTCGGCGCCCGCGGGCCGCGCTTCGCGCAAGCCGACTTTTCGGCGCTGCCGTTCGCGGCCGGCGCCTTCGAATTCATCTGGTCCAATCTTGCGCTGCATTGGCACTCGCGGCCCGATCTCGTGTTTCCCGAGTGGCAGCGTGTGCTGAAGGTCAACGGCCTCTTGATGTTCAGCACGCTCGGCCCCGACTCGCTCAAGGAGTTGCGCGGCGCCTACGCCGAAGTCGAAGCCGCGCACGGCGTTGCCTCGCGCAAGCATGTGATCGATTTCGTCGACATGCACGACCTGGGCGACATGCTGGTGGAAAGCGGTTTCGAGATTCCGGTGATGGACCAGGAAGTGCTGACCATTACCTATAAGTCGCCCGAGTCGCTGCTCGCCGACGTGCGCCGCTGGGGCGCCTATCCGTTCGAGCGCGAGGCCTCGTCGGGCGCCGTCGCGCGCAGGCTGCACAAGGCTTTGCTGGCAGCGCTCGAAGCCCGTCGGCGCGCCGACGGCACGATCGCGCTGACCTTCGAGGTGATCTACGGGCACGCATGGAAAGCCGTGCCGCGCACGACTGCCGAAGGTCATGGGATCGTGCGGATCGAGGACATCGGGCGAGGTTCGGCGAGGAATCGTTGAGGAATCAGTGAGGCGGTAAAGAGGACATCTGTTATGTCTGAAATTACCGCTTCAAAAGACGCGCAAAAGCTGCGTCAAAACGGCGCGGAGGCTTGTCACGCCTGGGTTGTGGGCCAATTGACGCTTGCTTGTGGATGCTATGGATCGCGCCTATAATGCGTCAGTTTGTCGCCCGGAGTTCCCACATTTGGGGCGGCAGCCCCGAGGCATAGGGCAGCAAGATAAGATGACGCGGCGGTGATCGGGTGACCGGATTAGCGGTCGCAAGAAATGGCCGCAGGCGGCGATTGGAGACAATCGGCGGGAGGCAGCGATGGAAGCATCAGATCTGCTGGCGGATTCAGAACCGGTTCTCAAAGACTGGACGATGAAACGCAACTGTTCGATATCGCCGCGGCAGTTCGTCTGTTTCTACGTGTCGCTTGCGTTGTTCTCGTTGGCAATTGCATTCATGCTGGTTCTGGTCGGCGCCTGGCTGGTGTTGCCGTTCACCGGTGTCGAATTGCTGGCGGTGGGCATCGCGTTTGCCATATATGCGCGTCATGCTGTGGACTACGAGCGCATCCGGCTGTTTCAGAACCGGCTCGTGGTCGAGCAGGTCAGCGCCGAGCAGCTCACGCAGTTCGAGTTCAATCCGCGCTGGGTGCGGATCGAGGCAGGCGCAACGCCACGTGACCGGATCAAACTGGTCTCACGCGGCCAGACGATCATGATCGGGCAACATCTCGCGCAGTATCGGCGCGCGCAGTTCGCAGGCGAATTGCGTATGTGGCTCACACGTTGTTAGACGTGTTGAGAAGCGCGGCGTTCACGGGGAGCGCGAGGTTACCTGCCAGCGGGGTCGAGGGTTTGAATGGAAATTTTGGGTAAGGAAGCTATGAAAACAATCAAGCGAGCCCTCATGGGCGTGCTGGCGATGAGCGGACTGCTTTTCGCCGGTGCCGCCCTGGCAGTGGGCGATGTTCCGGGCGGCCCTGCCGTCAACGAGATCAATCTCCAGCCGCCTGCGACGAAAATCGCTGAGGAGCTCTTCAGCCTCCACATGTTCATGCTGGTGCTTTGCACGGTGATTTTCGTCGGCGTGTTCGCCGTGATGTTCTATTCGATCTTCGCCCACCGCAAATCGAAAGGCCACAAGGCATCGAATTTCCACGAAAGCACCACCGTCGAAATCATCTGGACGATCGTGCCGTTCATCATCGTCGTGTTGATGGCGCTGCCCGCCACCAAGACCGTCGTGGCGATGAAAGACACCACCAACGCCGACGTCACCATCAAGGTCACGGGCTATCAGTGGAAGTGGGGCTACGACTACGTGAAGGGCCCGGGCGAGGGCATCAACTTCCTGTCCACGCTGACCACGCCGCGTGCGGAAACCGATGGCCGCCAGCCGATTTCCACCACGTACCTGCAGGAAGTGGACAATCCGCTGGTCGTGCCGGTCGACAAGAAAATCCGCATCATCACCACCGCGAACGACGTGGTCCACTCCTGGTACGTGCCGGCCTTCGGCGTGAAGCAGGACGCGATTCCGGGTTTCGTGCGCGATACGTGGTTCAAGGCTGACAAGATCGGCACGTTCCGGGGCTTCTGTACCGAGTTGTGCGGCAAGGAGCACGCGTTCATGCCGGTGGTGGTTGAAGTGCTGTCCGCCGACGACTACGCGAAGTGGGTCGATACCCAGAAGAAGAAAATGGCCGCAGGCCAGGACGATCCGAACAAGACCTACACGATGGCCGAGCTGATGGAACGCGGCGGCAAGGTGTACGCGGCGAACTGCGCGGTCTGCCACCAGCCGACCGGCAAGGGCGTGGGCGCATTCCCGGCGCTCGACGGCAGCAAGATCGCCAACGGCGCGATTGCCGAGCATGTGAGCCTGGTGCTGAAGGGCAAGAACGCGATGCCTTCGTGGGCGCCTACGTTGAACGACGTCGAAATCGCATCGGTCGTCACGTACGAACGTAATTCGTGGGGCAACCACACGGGCGACATTCTCCAGCCGAAGCAGGTTGCGGACGCGCGCAACGGCAAGCTGCCGGAAGGTGGCAACCATCTGGCCGACGCAGGCGCGGCTGCGAGCGGCGCTGAGGCGGCTTCGGGCGCCTCGGGTGCGGCAGCGGACAGCGCGGCATCGCCGGCAACACTTCCGGCCAGCATCTACTTCGACACCGGCAAGAGCACGCTGCCGGCCGACGCGAAAGCGGCGGTCGACGCAGCTGCGGCCTATGCGAAAGCACATCCGGACGCGAAATTCACGCTGTCGGGCTTCACCGACGCCACCGGCTCCGCCGACCTCAACGCGAAACTCGCGAAGAGCCGTGCCGAAGCCGTGCGCGACGCGTTGAAAGCAGCCGGCATTGCCGAAGACCATATTATTTTGAAGAAGCCGGAAACGATCACGGGCGGCAGCGACGCGAAAGAAGCCCGGCGTGTTCAGATCAGCCCGGCTGCCTGACGTGTTCATGGTCAGCACCGCAGTATTCGCTTTAGGAGATTGTCATGTCTAGCATCGGACACGATGTAGTCGCGGGCCACGAGCACGTGCACGGCGACCATGCCCACGAAACGCCGCATGGTTGGCGCCGTTGGCTGTTCGCAACCAATCACAAGGACATCGGTACGCTGTACCTGATCTTCTCGTTCACCATGTTCCTCTCCGGGGGCGTGATGGCGCTGATGATCCGTGCCGAACTGTTCGAGCCGGGTCTGCAGATCATGCGTCCCGAGTTCTTCAACCAGTTGACCACCATGCACGGCCTGATCATGGTGTTCGGCGCGATCATGCCGGCTTTCGTCGGCTTCGCGAACTGGATGGTGCCGCTGCAGATCGGCGCATCGGACATGGCTTTCGCCCGCATGAACAACTTCAGCTTCTGGCTCCTGCCGGTGGCGGCTGTTCTGCTGGTCGGTTCGTTCTTCTCGCCGGGCGGCGCGACCGCCGCAGGCTGGACGCTGTACGCGCCGCTGTCCACGCAGATGGGCCCGGGCATGGACTTCGCGATTTTCGCGGTCCACTTGATGGGTGCTTCGTCGATCATGGGCGGGATCAACATCGTCGTGACGATCCTGAACATGCGCGCGCCCGGCCTCACGCTGATGAAGATGCCGATGTTCGTCTGGACGTGGCTGATCACCGCGTACCTGCTGATCGCCGTGATGCCGGTTCTGGCAGGCGCGATCACCATGGTGCTGTTCGATCGCCACTTCGGCACGTCGTTCTTCAACGCGGCAGGCGGCGGCGACCCGGTCATGTACCAGCACATCTTCTGGTTCTTCGGGCACCCCGAGGTGTACATCATGATCTTGCCGGCGTTCGGGATCGTCTCGCAGGTGATTCCGGCGTTCTCGCGCAAGCCGCTGTTCGGCTACAGCTCGATGGTGTACGCAACCTCGTCGATCGCGATTCTGTCGTTCATGGTGTGGGCGCACCACATGTTCGCAACCGGCATGCCGGTGACGGGCCAGTTGTTCTTCATGTACGCCACCATGCTGATCGCCGTGCCGACGGGCGTGAAGGTGTTCAACTGGGTCGCGACGATGTGGCGCGGTTCGCTGAGCTTCGAAACGCCTATGCTGTTCGCAGTCGGCTTCCTGCTGGTGTTCACGTTCGGCGGCCTGTCGGGTCTGATGCTGGCCATGGCGCCGCTCGACATTCAGTATCACGGTACTTATTTCGTGGTGGCGCACTTCCACTACGTGCTGGTGGCGGGCTCGCTCTTCGCGCTGTTCTCCGGCTGGTACTACTGGGCGCCGAAGTGGACCGGCTGGATGTACAACGAAACGCGCGGCAAGATTCACTTCTGGGCGTCGATGTTCTTCTTCAACCTCGCGTTCCTGCCGATGCACTTCGTCGGCCTCGCAGGTATGCCGCGTCGTTATGCTGACTACCCGGCGCAGTTCACCGACTGGAACCAGGTCATCTCGATCGGCGCGTTCGGCTTCGGTCTGGCGCAGGTCTACTTCCTGTTCGCGGTTGCACTGCCGGCCTACCGTGGCGGCGGCGAACTCGAAAAAGCTGGCGACAAGCCGTGGGACGGCGCAACGGGTCTCGAGTGGACCGTGCCGAGCCCGGCTCCGTTCCACACGTTCGAAAACCCGCCGACCGTCGAGTAATCGATAAGTTGGTGAGATTGCCGGCTCGGGCAGCGCAGCAGTTGGTTACCTGAGCCGGCGATCACGAAGGTAGTGGCGGCATCCGTAGTCACGAAAAGTATTTAGAAAGTCGAGCATGACGCGCAATCCTCAAGAAAGACGTACGCCCGAGCAGATTCGCGCGGGTAACCGGCGGATCGGTTTCGTGATGTTGTTGATCGCCGCGGTCTTTTTCGCGAGCGTCATCATTCATCAGAAGTGGTTCTCCTGACAAAGCGGTTCGAGTCAGTTTGCAGGTTTGTTGAGGATTGAGATGTCGACGCAACCGCCGGCTCAAGCCGACCGCTCTTTTAACCGTTCGATGCTGATCAAGCTGTTCATCGTCGCCTTGATGATGTTCGGTTTCGGCTTCGCGCTGGTGCCGATGTACCGTGCGATCTGCCAGATCACCGGCATCAACAACCTCGTGCAGCGTGATTCCACGGCGCGCGAGGCGAAGAATACGCAGGTCGACATGAGCCGCACGATTTCGATCGAATTCGATGCGAACGCGCGCGGCCCGCTGGGATTCAAGCCGGAGCAGCGTAGTCTCGACGTGCACCCTGGCGAAGTGACAACGGTGATGTACGAGGTGAGCAATGAACAGGCGCGCACGATTCAGGCGCAAGCCATTCCGAGCTACGCGCCGAAGCAGGCCACCGAGTACTTCAAGAAGATCGAGTGTTTTTGCTTCACGCAGCAAACCTTGACGGCGAATCAGACGAAGCGGATGCCGGTGGTGTTCGTGGTCGATCCGAAGTTGCCGAAGGACGTCAAGACGATCACGTTGTCGTACACGTTTTTTGAATTGAATACGCCGGCGGCGGCAAAGGCCGGAAACGCAGCACCCACGGCCAATACGGCGGCCACCACCGGCAATCCCGCCTGACGGCTCGTGCCGCAGACGAAGGAAGACGAAACAAGATGAGCGATAACGGCGGCAGCCCGCGCAAGAGCAGCTTTGGTCAGTCGATGCGTGCGGTCTTCTGGTCGTTTTTCGGTGTGCGCAAGCGCCGCGATCTGGAGGCGGACGCCACGCAGCTGAACCCGCTGCACGTGATCGCGGCAGCATTGATCTGCGCGGCCATTTTTATCGTGGCGTTGATTCTGATCGTGCGTGCCGTGGTAGGTTGACGCAGCGGGCGCACACGTAGCACCGGGCGAAGCAGCGCCCAACAATTAGAGCGAAGCGGTGCGGTATCGACGCGCCGCCGAAGATACAGCCGGAGATTCCGGAACAACTGGACTGAAGTGGAGAATCAAGAATGAGCGGTCAAAACGAGAGCCCGTACTATTTCGTACCGCATCCGTCGCGGCATCCGATCAGCGCCGCCGCCGGGTTGCTGGTCATGCTCGGATCGCTTGCGGCCTGGATCAACGAACATGACTGGGCGCCGATCGGCGTCGTCGCCGGTTTGTTGTGGCTGCTCTTTACGCTGTGGCACTGGTTCGGCGACGCAATCGCCGAGTCGGAAGGCGGCATGTATGGCAAGAATGTCGACAAGTCTTACCGCTGGAGCATGAGCTGGTTCATCTTCTCCGAAGTCATGTTCTTCGGCGCGTTCTTCGGCGCATTGTTCTACGCGCGCGAAATCGCGTTGCATCAATTGGGCAGCCTCGATTACAAGCTGATCTGGCCGGACTTCTCGGCCGTGTGGCCGAACAACGGTCCGGCAGCGCTGGTCTCGACCTTCAAGTCGATGCAACCGTGGCCTGTGCCGACCATCAACACGGCGCTGCTGCTTTCCTCGGGCGCGACGCTGACCGTCTCGCACCACGCGCTGCGTGAAAATCATCGCAAGAAGGCGATTGTCTGGCTGGCTGCAACGCTCGTGCTCGGCGTCTGCTTCCTGTTCCTGCAAGGCTTCGAATATTTCCACGCGTACAACGAACTGAACCTGACGCTGTCGTCGGGCGTGTATGGTTCGACGTTCTTCCTGTTGACGGGCTTCCACGGCTTCCACGTGTTCCTCGGCGGCACGATGCTGGCAGTCGTGCTGGTGCGTATGATCCGCGGTCACTTCACGGCGGACCATCACTTCGCGTTCGAAGGCGCGGCCTGGTATTGGCACTTTGTGGACGTCGTGTGGCTCGGGCTGTACGTCGTCGTGTACTGGCTGTAACGCAGTCTGGCCTGCGCCGACCGGCAACCCGGAATGTGCAGGCCGTTCGCGCAACGTCCTTCGGGACGCGGCGCACGAGCAGTATGCAAGGCTTATGCAGCGCCGCCCTCGACCCTGTCAGGGCGGCGTTTTGTTTGGCGGCGTGGGGATTTTCCGCCGGGCTCAGCGCCCGTAAGGAATGCCGGTCGATTGAATCCAGCCCATCCAGTGAGCGAACAGGATGAACAGGAATAGCGAGATCGACAGGCCCACCCGCGTGGCGAGCGACCAGACCATCCGCTTGGTTTTGCCCTTGTCATGCATCATGAAGTACAGCGCCGACACCATGCTGGCGATGATCAGGACGAAGGCGATGGGAACGAGAATGTGCATGGAACCAGCTGAAATCAGGAAGCGCAGGGGCAAGGCATTTATTATCGCACCGCGCGCCGGCGTTTGCCGCACGTTCCCCGTCGCGCCGCGAGTGGTGGTGGAGCGTACCCGATGAAGATCCGCCTCGTTCCTGCGCTGTTGATTCTGTTGGTGATCGTGGTGACGGTACGGTTGGGTTTCTGGCAACGTGACCGCGCGCATCAGAAAGAAGCGCTCGAAGCGCACATCACGCAGTTCGAGAACGCGCCCGCCCAACCGGTGAGCGCCGCGCCGGTCGCATTGAAGGACATCGAGTTTCATCGCGTGAAGGCACGCGGCAGTTTCGTCGCGGATAAAGTCGTCTACCTCGATAATCGTCCGTATAACGACCAGCCGGGCTTTTACGTCGTGATGCCTTTTAAACTGGCCGACGGCGGCTACGTGCTGGTCAATCGCGGCTGGCTGCCGCGCAACATGAACAATCGCGAGACCATCGCGCCGTATACGACGCCGCAAGGTGAAATCGAGATCGAAGGCATTGCGCGGGCCGACGCGTCGCGCGCATACGAGTTGGGGCAGGGTGGTTCAGCCGAGCATCAACTGATCCGCCAGAATCTGGATACCGCCGCGTACGCCGCGGAAACCGGTTTGCCGCTGCAGTCGTTCGTGATCCAGCAGTTGAGCGACGACGGCGACAAGCTGGTGCGCGATTGGCCCGCGCCCACCAACGGTGTCGAGCGCAACTATGGCTATATGTTCCAGTGGTGGGGCATGGCGGCCGCGGCGCTCGTCTTCGGCCTTTATGCCGCGCGTCGTGCGGCGAAGAAAGAGCACGCGCCGGGCGTGTAACGCAGCACATGCGGCGTCGTGGCCCGAGCAGGGCCGTGGCGCCGCGTAATCATTGAAAGAGGTCCTGTAGTGTCGACGCAATCTCCCCGTTCGCCGCAAGCCGGCAAACCCGCAGCGCCCAAGCCCATGCCCGGCCAACCCAACGGCAAAGGCTCGTGGGAGCGCGGCCGCTGGATTCTGCTGCTGCTGGCGATCATCTGCGCGGCACCGATCGCCGTGTCGTATTTCACGTACTACGTGATCAAGCCGTCCGGCGGCAGCACGAGCTACGGCACGCTGGTCGAACCGCAACGCCCGATTCCCGATTCGCTCATGGTGACGGGCGAAGATGGCAAGCCCATCAAGTTCGCTACGCTGCGCGGCCGCTGGCTGCTGATCTCGGTCGACAACAGCGCGTGCGACAAAGCGTGCGTCACCAAGCTCTACTTCATGCGACAAATCCGCGCAGCTCAGGGCCCGGAACGCGAACGCGTCGTGGAGGTGTGGTTGCGTACCGATGCGGGCAACGTCGCAGACGTGATACAAAAGGCCTACCCCGACACCAACATGATGATCGCCGATCCGGCACAGGTGTCCGCGTGGCTGCCCACTGAGAACGGCACGCAAATCACCGACCACATTTACATGGTCGATCCGAACGGCAATCTGATGATGCGTTTCCCGAAAGATCCGAACCCCAGCAAGATCAAGGGCGACGTGACCAAGCTGCTCAAATGGTCGAGCATCGGCTGATGCCGCAACATAGGTAAGAGAGATGTTCGTACTGCAACTGGCCCTGATCGGCTTGTGTATCGCGTTGTTGCCGCTGTCCTACGTGTGGGTCAAGGCAGACGACAACAAATTCCGTAAGCTGGTCTGGCTCACCACCTTCCTCACGCTCGACCTGGTGATGTTCGGCGGCTTCACGCGGCTCACCGATTCCGGGCTCGGCTGTCCGGACTGGCCGGGCTGCTACGGCACGTCGTCGCCGTTCATCGCGCACGCGGCGATCACGGCCGCGCATCAGGCAATGCCTACCGGACCGGTCAGCATGACGAAGGCGTGGATCGAAATGATCCACCGCTACTTTGCGATGGCGATCGGCGTGCTGATCATCGCGCAGACCATCATCGCGTGGACGGCGCGCGTCAAACGGCGTCCGCTGCATGTGTCGCCATGGTGGCCGACCTCGCTGTTGCTGCTGATTCTGGTGCAAGGCGCGTTCGGCGCGTGGACGGTGACGATGAAGCTGCAGCCGATCATCGTGACGACGCACTTGCTGCTCGGCCTCGCGCTGCTGGGCACGCTCGGCTGGCTGGCCGCGCGGCAGACGCCGTTGCCCGCGTTCGAACCCGAAGCCGCGCGCTGGCGCGCGGCCGCGCTCGCGGGCCTCGTGCTGCTGATCGCGCAAATCGCGCTGGGCGGCTGGGTCAGCACGAACTACGCGGTGCTCGCGTGCACGGATTTCCCGACCTGCAACGGCCAATGGGTTCCTCCCATGGACTTCGCGCACGGCTTCCACCTGTGGCGTGCGCTCGGCATGACCGGCAACGGCGACATGATCACCCAGGACGCGCTGGTGGCGATTCACTGGACGCATCGCACATTCGCGATCGTCGTGGTTGCTTATTTGGTCTGGCTGGCGTTGAAACTACGCCGCTTCGAGTCGCTGCGGCGGCCGGCGAACGGCGTGCTGCTGGTGGTGCTGATCCAGTTCATTACGGGCCTCTCGAACATCGTTCTGCAATGGCCGTTGCCCATTGCGGTGGCGCATAACGGTGGGGCCGCAATCCTGCTGCTTCTGCTCGTTATGTTAAACTTTCGGATCGCTTATAGCCGTCCCGGCCGCGCCGTGTTTCCTGCGCGCGATGCCGCGCCAGCGTGACTCCACATGGACAGCACAACACTTTCCCAAACGCCCGGTAGCCGGGTCTCCCAGTACATCGCCCTGACGAAGCCGCGCGTCACGCAACTCGCCGTGTTCTGCGCTGTCATCGGCATGTTCCTGTCGACGCCCGGCATGGTGCCCTGGACTCCGCTGATCGGCGGCACCGTCGGCATCTGGTTGCTGGCCGGCGCGGCGTTCGCCATCAATTGCCTCGTCGAACAGAAAATCGACGCGAAAATGCGCCGCACTTCGTGGCGGCCGTCCGCGCGCGGTGAAATCACCACCGCGCAGATTCTGCTGTTTTCGGCCGTGCTCGGCGGCCTCGGCATGTGGACGCTCTATACGTTCGCCAATCCGCTCACCATGTGGCTCACGCTGGCCACGTTTGTCGGCTATGCGGTCATCTATACGCTGCTGCTCAAGCCTGCCACGCCTCAGAACATCGTGATCGGCGGCGCCTCGGGCGCCATGCCGCCTGCGCTCGGCTGGGCCGCGGTCACCGGCCACGTGCCGGGCGATGCCTGGATTCTGGTGCTGATCATCTTCGTGTGGACGCCGCCGCATTTCTGGGCGCTTGCACTGTATCGCCGCAAAGACTACGAAAACGCCGGCCTGCCGATGCTGCCGAACACGCACGGTGAGAAGTACACGCGCCTGCATATTCTGCTGTACACGGTGATCCTGTTCGCGGTCACGTTGATGCCCTTCGTCTCCGGCATGAGCGGTGTGGTATACCTCGTGGCGGCCGTGCTGCTGGGCGCCGTGTTCCTCGCCTACGCGTGGAAGATCTACCGCGAGTACTCGGACGACCTCGCGCGCAAAACCTTCCGCTATTCGATCGTCTACCTGTCGCTGCTGTTCGCCGCGCTGCTGATCGACCACTATGCGCGCGTCGTGATCGGCGCGTAAAACCATGCTCAATAACCGCTTCGCGCGTACGGCGCGTGCTGCCGTGATAGCTTGCGCGCTCGGCGGCGCCTTGCTGGTGGCGGGCTGCGGCAAGCAGCCGCCGGCATTCCAGAATCTCGACATCACCGGCAATACGCAGTTCGGGAGCAACTTCTCGCTGCCCGACACGTCTGGTCATTTGCGCACCATGGCGGACTACAAGGGCAAGGTCGTGGTGCTGTTCTTCGGCTACACGCATTGTCCGGACGTTTGTCCGACCACGATGGCCGAATTGTCGCAAGCGT
This sequence comes from Paraburkholderia sp. RL17-381-BIF-C, assembly GCF_046026435.1. Lineage (NCBI taxonomy): Bacteria > Pseudomonadati > Pseudomonadota > Betaproteobacteria > Burkholderiales > Burkholderiaceae > Paraburkholderia > Paraburkholderia sp. RL17-381-BIF-C. The sequence continues at coordinate 114,878 of NZ_JARESX010000013.1, forward strand.
TGCAGCAACTCGGCCCGGAAGACGCAAAGCGCGTGCAGGTGCTGTTCGTTACCGTGGACCCCGAGCGCGATACGCCGGCTCTACTCGCGCAATACGTGCCGGCGTTCAATCCGACGTTCGTCGGCTTGCGCCCGGCCGATCAGGCGCAACTCACCAAAATCACGAAAGACTTTCGCGTCTACTACGCGAAGGTGCCGGGCAAGACGCCCGATAGCTACACGATGGATCACACGGCAGCAAGCTATGTGTTCGACACGGACGGCAAGCTGCGCCTATTCGCGCGCGACGGCCAGGGCGCAACGCCGTGGGTGCACGATATCAAGCTGCTGCTCGACTGACGCACCGATCCATGGCGGGCGCACGCCACATCGCGCCCGTTTTCAACGCCCCTCGCTTTACTCCTCTCAGGTCGGAATCGGCAGATTCAACCCCGGCGCAAGCCGCGTCGTCTTGAACTCCGTCACCTCGTAACGCGCCAGCTTCTGCTGCGCGAACGGGTCGCTGGCGAGAATCTCATCCAGCTTATCGCGCTCGATGCGCACCGCCAGAATGATGCCGCCGTCGCGCGGCACTTTCGGTCCGGCGGCGACGAACACACCTGCTTCAAACTGCCGCGCCAGAAATGCGCGATGCGCTTCCAATGCGTCGTCGATGCGTTCGAGCGATGCGGTGTAGATGAGGTCGATAACGTACATGGTGTCTTCTCGAGCAAGGGAATGCGCCGCCAGAACGCGATCGCAGCTTCGGATTATCGTTCAGAGCACGATTCGTTGCGCGCGATCAACCTGCGTGCAGACCGCCGGACCCTGCCGGCGCTCCCCTTACAACGTCTCTCAAGTTGTCGGTAAATCATGCCGTTATCTCGCTAGCAATCGATTGCGCGCGACGCGAAACCGTGTGCTTGCGACTGCGAACGAAACACGAATCACACGAAGAGAGACCACAACAATGAGCAGGATGAGTTTGAATCGCAAACTATGGCTGTCGCTCGCACTCGTCTGGCTGGGGCTGCTGGGTGTCGGGCTGTGGAGCGCGGTCGAAACGCGCAGCACGATGCTGGCCGAGCGCAAGGCCGGCATGGTGAATCTGGTCGATGCCGCGCAAGGCGTCGTGAACGGCTATTACGCGCTGTCGCAGAGCGGCAAGATGAGTGCGGCCGATGCGCAGCGCGAAGCGCTCGCCCGTCTTGCGACGATGCGCTACGGCGAGTCCGGCTATCTGTTCGTGATGGATTCGAAGCCGGTGGTGCTGATGCATCCCACGCTGCCGCAAATGACCGGCAAGGCGGTCGGCGACTTCAAGGATCCGGACGGCAAGCTCCTGTACGTGGCGATCGTCGACGCGGCCAAGGCAAGTGGCCGCGGCTTCGCGCAGTATCGCGGGCGCCTGCCGCACACCGAAACCGCCGTGCCGAAACTCAGTTATGTGGTGCGCTTCGCGCCTTGGGACTGGAACATCACGAGCGGCGTGTTCATCAAGGACATCGATACGGCGTACTACCAAACGCTGCTCGGCCACCTCGTCGTCGTACTGGTGATCGGCGCGATCATCTCGCTTGCGATGGTGCTGATCATCCGCAACGTGCGCGCGAGTCTCGGCGGCGAGCCGGACCAGGCGGCGCGGCTCGCGGCAAGTATCGCGCAAGGCGATCTGACCCAAGTGGTCGACGTTCGTCCGCGCGACAAGACCAGCATGATGGCGGCCATGCATGAAATGCAGAACCGTTTGCAGCGAACCATCGGCGAGATTCGTCGCTCGGCGGAATCTATCGCCTCGGCTACGCAGCAGATCGCCGCGGGCAACGGTGATCTGTCGCAGCGCACTGAGCAGCAGGCCGCGTCGCTGCAGGAAACGGCGGCGAGCATGGAAGAACTCACCGCGACGGTCAAGCAGAACGCCGACAACGCGCGGCAGGCGAGCGGACTCGCGCATAACGCGTCCGAAATCGCGACGCGCGGCAACGTCGTGGTGAGCCGCGTGATCGGCACGATGGGCGAGATCAACGACAGCTCGCGGCAGATTGCGGACATCATCGGCGTGATCGAAGGCATTGCATTCCAGACCAACATTCTGGCGTTGAACGCCGCCGTGGAAGCTGCGCGCGCCGGTGAGCAGGGGCGCGGTTTCGCGGTCGTCGCCGGCGAGGTGCGCAGCCTCGCGCAGCGCTCGGGAACGGCGGCCAAGGAGATCAAGCAGTTGATCAGCGCATCGGTCGAGCGCGTGCATAACGGCTCGACGCTCGTGCAGCAGGCCGGCACGACGATGGGCGAGATTCTGCAAGCCGTGCAGCGCGTCACCGACATCATGGGCGAGATCGCGGCGGCATCCGAAGAGCAGAGCAGCGGTATTTCCCAGGTCGGCCGCGCCGTCACGCAGATGGACGAAGTGACGCAGCAGAACGCGGCGCTGGTCGAGCAGGCTGCGGCTGCGGCGGCTTCGTTGCAGGATCAGGCGGGGCGTTTGCGCGACACGGTGAGCGCGTTTCGCGTGAGCGACACGGACAGTGGTTCGCAGAGTTCGGCTGCGCTTGCGGCGCGTAGAGTGACGGCTACGACGCACACGGCGGCTGCTCGCGAAGTTAGCGCGGCTGCGCAGTCTGCGCCGGCATCGTCGCGCGCCGAACCGAAGCTGCCGGTGCCAGTGAAAGCGGCTGCGGCGCCGGCTCCGGCACCAGCCGCCGCCGTTGCAAGCGCAAAGCCGGTTGGCAAGCCGCGCGCAGCGGCCGAAGCAGCTAAGGCCACGCCGCGCGATGATGAATGGACCACCTTCTGATTTCCATGTGCCGCCGACCGTTTGCCGCTTTCACGCGCTGGCGGTTCAACGCCGTTCGGCGCGCATAACCATATGCGATCGCGGTATTTCCCATCTCGCCGGGCATATGAGACCATTTGAGGTCCAGTTGGCGGCGCATTGCCAGAAGCAATCTTTGTCGCCGGCTTCCACCCGAATCTGACATCGATCAGAACTCGATAAGCCGTCGATGAAATCGTCGGCCAGGTCATTGATTAGAAACAGCGAGAATCACATGCAGCGCAGAAACATCCTCAAAGCCCTCTCGGCAGTCATCGCCGGTGCGGCGATCGTTACCAGCTTCGGCGCGCACGCCGACGACAAAGTGATCAAGGTCGGCACGATCGGCGGCCCGGATGCGCAAATCTGGGAAGTCGTCACGAAAGTGGCGAAGCGCGAAGGCCTCAACGTGAAGGTCGTCGAATTCAACGACTACGTGCAGCCGAACGCCGCACTCGACGCAGGCGATCTCGACGCGAACAGCTTCCAGCATCAGCCGTACCTCGATAGCCAGATCAAGCAGCGCGGCTACAAGATCGTCAGCGCCGGTCTCACTTACATCTCGCCGCTCGGCATCTACTCGAAGAAGCTGAAGTCGCTGAAGGACCTGCCGCAAGGCGCGAAGGTCGCGGTGCCGAACGATCCGTCGAACGAAAATCGCGCGCTGCTGTTGCTGCAAACGCAAGGCGTGATCAAGCTGAAGGCCGGTGCGGGCGCGAACGGCAATAACGCGACGGCGCTCGACGTTGCCGAGAATCCGAAGAAGATCAAGCTGGTCGAACTCGATGCCGCGCAACTGCCGCGCTCGCTGTCGGACGTCGATGCCGCCGCGATCAACACGAACTTCGCGCTGACCGCCGGCCTGCAACCGACCAAAGATGCGATCGCGCTCGAAGACGTGCATAGCCCGTACGCGAACCTGATTGCCGTGCGCACGCAGGACAAGGACAAGCCGTGGGTGAAGAAGCTGGTTGCCGCGTATCAGTCGGAAGACGTGCGCCAGTTCATCAAGACGCAGTTCAAGGGTTCGGTGGTGCCGTCGTTTTAAGAGCGACGCGTTCTACAGTTCCAGTTCCCATCGCTCGATCGTCAGATCCTTGCCAAAGCGGCACTCCGCCGCCGCGCTGGCAAGCCTGAAACCGGCGCGCTCGCACAGGCGCCGCGGTTGTTCCAGCGAGGTGGCCGTTGTTAGCGTGAGCTTCGTGTAGCCCGCGCGCCGCGCGAAACGCACGCATTCGCTTAGCAATTGGGTGCCTACGCCGAGGCGCTGCACGTCGGGCTCGACCCATAAGAGCCGCACGCCCGCCACCGTCGTCGACACCCCGACGACACAGACCGAGCCGACCACGACCCCTTCCTGATCGGCGACCCAGCACATCTCCCGCACCGGATCGTTGCGTTGCGTGTAATCGGCGACGACCCGCGCGAGCAATCCTTCGAACGACTGATTCCAGCCGTATTGCGCGGCGAACCACTGCGCCTGCCGATGCACGAGCCAGCCGCATTCACCCGGGCGCGGCGGGCGGAGCATCACGAGTTCATGCTTTGGCTCCTTACCGAGCAGCCGTTCGATGATTTTCATCGCGGCGATCAACTGCTCCTGGGAAAGCGCCGGGAGGCCTGCTAGCAATACAGACACTTCTTCGATCGCCGCGGTATCGAGCGGCGCGTAGGCGGCGTGGCCGCTGTTGGTGAGGGCGATCAGCGACTGGCGCGCGTCCGTTTCAGACGGGCGGCGCGTGATCAGATTGCGCCGTTCGAAACTGGTCAACAGGCGGCTGAGATACCCGCTGTCGAGACCGAGCGCGCGCCCGAGCACCGAGGCCGTTTGCGCGCGTCCGCGGTAGAGTTCGTGCAACACGCGCACCTCGGTCAGAGAGAACGCGCTCTTTGCCAGGTGCTCGTGGAGTGCGCCAATGTGCTGGGTGTAGAAGCGGTTGAAATGGCGGACGGCCTGAGCGCGCCGCAGCGCCTCGGAATCGGTCAAATGCTGCTCCCCGGGGGAATGTTATGGCTTGCTTCCCAGCACTATATTGGAACGCCTCTCTTTTGCAAAAGCCATACCGGTAAAGGGTTGATTGAACTGGTATTAAAAAGGTATCGATCAGGGTTCTATTTCTTACGCGGAAAAGACCGCGCTCCGGCCACCCAGCCGCCTTCCCACGCTCGGATACGGGTAAGTCCTGGGCTCCAGAAACCGCGTTCCAACTGCTCCTCAGATCCCTTCCGGCCTTATCCGGCAAGGCTTTGCGCCTCGTCATGCCAGTATAGAACCAGTCGATTGACTGGTATTATGTTGGTTATATAATGGGCTCTCATTTTTCGTAGGCCTACCTTTCCGCGTCGGCCGCCGGAGTCCCATGGAAACTCGCTGGTCCGCACTGATGCCTGACGCCCGCAACGTCACGCCGCTCTATTTGCAGCTCGCGCGCAATCTCGCGACGGCGATTCATTGCGGCGTGTGGTCAGCGGGTGAGGCGCTGCCCTCGGAGCGCACGCTCTCGGACGCGATCGGCGTGTCGCGCATTACGGCGCGCAAGGCGATCGAGTTGCTGGTCGAGCAAGGCTTGATCCGGCGCGCTCGTGGCGCGGGCAGTTTCATCACGCCGCGCGTCGAAGATCCACTCTCGCGTCTCACCGGTTTTACGAAGAAGATGCAGCAGCGCGGCTTCCGGCCAGATTCGGTGTGGCTCGAGCGCGATATGCGCGCCGCCAACCGCGAAGAGCTGGTGCATCTCGGACTCTCGCCAGGTGCGGCGGTGGCGAGTCTGCGGCGCTTGCGGCGCGCGGACGGCATTGTCATGGCAGTCGAGCATTCCGCGCTGCCGGCCGCCATCGTGCCCGACCCGCAAGCCGTCGGCGACTCGCTTTACAGCTATCTAGAACATCGTGGCGCGGCCGTGGTGCGCGCCTTGCAGCACTTTCGCGCGGTCAACGCGTCGAGCGAGATCGCCGCGTTGATGGATATCGAACCGCGCTCGGCGCTGCTGGTCATTACCCGTATCGGCTATAGCGCCGATCAGCTCGCGATCGAGCTGACCGACACCTATTGCCGCGATGATTACTACGACTTTGTCGCTGAATTGCGCACCTGAGCGGCTCGACTGAGCCCCGCGCGAAGTCGGCGAGTTCAGGAGCACGGCCGCCGTCAGGCCTCATTCAGTCACGCCCCGTATCACGCCTTACCAGAGAGACTCATGCTGACCGGAAACATACTCACCACCGATGGGTGGATTCACGGCACGCTCGAATTCGAAAACGGCCGCATCACGGCGCTCACCGGCGAACGTGTCGACCCGTCGACCAACGACGCGCCCTACATCCTGCCTGGCTTCATCGATCTGCACGTGCATGGAGGCGGCGGCGCCGACGTGATGGAAGGCGACAACGCGATCGAAACCATCACCCGCACGCATGCGCGTTACGGCACGACGAGCCTGCTCGCCACCACCATGACCGCGCCGCGCGATGAACTGATGAGCGTCGTCGCGGGTCTGGGCAACAACGCGCGGATTCGCACGCCCGGCGGCGCGCGCGTGCTCGGCGTGCATCTGGAAGGGCCGTACATCAATCCCGGCAAGCTCGGCGCGCAGCCGGACGCGGCGGTCTCGGCGGTGATGGACGAAGTGCTGAAGTATCTGTCCATCGCACCGATTCGCGTGGTCACGCTGGCGCCGGAAATTGCCGGCCACATGGAGATCATCTCCGAGATGGCGGCGCGCGGCGTGCGTGTGCAGTTGGGCCATTCGCTCGGCACCTACGACGACGCCGTCGCCGCGCTCAAGCACGGCGCCTGCGGCTTCACGCACCTGTTCAACGCGATGTCACCGCTGCACCATCGCAATCCCGGCCTCGTCGGCGCGGCGCTCGCGCACGCCGAGTTCGCCGAAATCATTCCCGATCTGCTGCACGTCCATCCTGGTGCGATCCGCGCGGCATTGCGCGCGATTCCGCGTCTCTATGTGGTGACGGACAGCACCTCGGCCACCGGCATGCCCGACGGCGAATATCGCCTCGGCAGCCAGCATGTGACGAAGTGCCTCGGCGGCGTGCGTCTCGCCGACGGCACGCTCGCCGGCAGCACCCTGACCATGGATCAGGCGCTGCGCAATCTCGTGTCGATCGGCTTGCCGATCGCCGATGTATCGAACCGTTTGTCGCGCTACGCCGCCGACTACCTGGGCATCGAGGACCGCGGCCGCATCGCGCGCGGTGCGTGGGCCGACGTGGTCGTGTTCGATCGTGAACTGGCGTTGAGCGCGACTTACGTCGAAGGAGAAGCAATTGTCGAATATGCTTAAAGAGGCGCTGGCGTCTGCTGAAACGGTCGCTGAGCAACTCACGGATACCTCGCGCGTCGAGGCCCTCGCGGCAAAGCTTGCACAGCAGCCGCGTCATGTCGCGCTGACGGTCGCGCGCGGCAGCTCGGACCATGCGGCGAGTTACTTCGCATGCCTGACGATGAGCCGACTCGGCGTGCCGGTCGCCTCGCTGCCGATGTCGGTCGCGACGCTCCAGCAAGCGCCGCTGCAGGTGCGCGATCAGCTCGCGCTGGCGTTCTCGCAATCGGGCAAGAGTCCGGATCTGGTCGGCACGATGGAAGCATTGCGCCAGGCAGGCGCGTTGACCGTCGCCGCCGTGAACGTGTCGGGCTCACCCTTGGCCGACGCGTGCGAATTCGAGTTGCCGCTCGAAGCCGGTCCGGAACTGAGCGTCGCGGCCACCAAGAGCTACATCGCCATGCTGTCGATTTCCGCGCAACTCGTCGCGCGTTGGCAGAAAGACGCCGAACTGCTCGCGGCGTTGAAGACACTCCCCGAAGCCCTGCGAGCCGCGGGCAAGCTCGACTGGTCGAATGCCGTGGAGGAATTGCGCGGCGTGGAGCGCATGATCGTGATCGGCCGCGGTCTGGGTCTGGCCATCGCGCAGGAAGCCGCGCTGAAACTGAAGGAAACCTCCGGCATTCAGGCCGAAGCGTTTTCGAGTGCGGAAGTGCGTCACGGTCCGATGGAACTGATCGACCGCGACTACCCGCTGCTGGTCTTCGCACGGCGCGGTCCGGAACAGGCGGGCTTGCTGCAACTTGCTCGCGACATGAAGGCGCGCGGCGCCCGTGTCCTGCTCGCGGCGCCGGCCGACGTGCCGGAAGCCACGCTGCCTCTCGCTACCACCGCTCATGCGGCGCTCGATCCGATCGCCGCGATCCTGTCCTTTTACGTGATGGCCGCCGGCCTTGCCGCCGCGCGCGGGCGCAATCCCGATGCGCCGCGCCATCTCAACAAAGTCACCGAAACTCACTGACGAGAAATCAGATGCGACGTGTCGAGGAGTCCCGCTTGATGAGCCATTCTGAAGGCCATATTGTTTTGCTCGCGCCGATGACCGGTCCGGTCGTGCCGCTCGCGAACGTGCCCGACCCTGTGTTTTCGGGCGGTATGTTCGGCGACGGTATCGGTATTGATCCGCTCGAGGGCCGACTCGTGGCGCCGTGCGACGGCACGGTGACGCATCTCGCGCGCACCGGTCACGCAGTGACGCTGGCCACTGCCGAAGGTGTCGAGATTTTGCTGCATATCGGTATCGACACGGTCGCGCTGAACGGCAAGGGCTTTGCGCCGATGGTCGCGCAAGGCGCTCACGTGCGCGCCGGCGACGTGCTGATCGAGTTCGATCAGGATCAGGTCGCGCTCAATGCGCCGAGCCTCGTGTCGGTGGTGGCGATTGCCAATTCCGACGCGTTCGAGATCGTCGAGCGCGTGCAAGGCGGCCTGCTGAAAGCCGGTGAAACGCCGCTGCTGGTGCTGCGCGCGCGCAGTGGCGCGGCGGCCGAGGCGTCACGCCAGGCTGGTGTGACGAACGTGGCGGAAGAAGCCCGTCAGCAAGTCACGCTGGTCCACGCAGGCGGTCTGCATGCACGTCCGGCGGCGCGGGCCCGTGAAGCGGCGCGCGGTTTCGACGCACGCGTCGAAGTGCGTTACGAAGGGCGCAAGGCGGCGATCGAAAGCGTGGTGGGATTGCTCGGACTCGGCGCGGGTGAGGGCGCGACCGTCGAGTTGCTCGGCGTCGGCCCGCAAGCGAGGGCCGCGATCCAAGCCATTGCTCACGAACTGACGCGCGAAGCGCATGGCGAAGTCGAAGATAAACCGGCACGCCAAAGTTCGCCGGCGCCGCAAGCCGTGGTGCGTCCGGCGGGCGAAGCGCTCGCTCCGAATACGCTCGCCGGCGTGTGCGCCGCACCGGGCATCGCGGTCGGCAAACTGGTGCGCTGGGACGACGCGGACATCGATCCGCCGGAGAAGGCGACAGGTACGTCCGCTGCGGAGAGCCGCCTGCTCGACAAGGCGATTGCCACCGTCGATGCGGACCTCGGCACGACCGTGCGTGACGCATCGCAGCGCGGCGCGGTCGGCGAAGCGGGCATTTTCGCGGTACACCGCGTGCTGCTCGAAGATCCCACGCTGCTCGACGCGGCGCGCGATCTGATCAGCCTCGGCAAGAGCGCCGGCTTTGCATGGCGCGAAGCGATTCGGGCGCAGATCGCGATCCTTTCGAAAATCGAAGACGCGTTGCTCGCGGAGCGCGCTGCCGACCTGCGCGACATCGAGAAGCGCGTGCTGCGCGCGCTCGGTTATACGAACGCCGCGGCGCGCACGTTACCGGAAGAAGCCGTGCTCGCGGCGGAAGAGTTCACGCCCTCCGATCTCTCGACGCTGGATCGCTCGCGTGTTACCGCGCTGGTGATGGCGCGCGGCGGCGCGACTTCGCACGCGGCGATTCTCGCGCGTCAGGCGGGCATTCCCGCACTGGTGGCAGTCGGCGACGCGTTGCATGCGATTCCCGAAGGCACGCAAATGGTGGTGAACGCCACGACCGGCCGCCTCGAATTCGCGCCGACCGGGCTCGACGTTGAACGCGCACGTCTGGAACGCACCCGTCTCGCCGGCGTGCGCGAAGCCAATCGCCGTACCTCGCAGCAAGCCGCCGTCACGTCCGATGGCCGCGCGATCGAAGTGGCCGCGAACATCGCCACGCTCGACGACGCGAAGACCGCCGTCGAAAACGGCGCCGATTCCGTCGGTCTGTTGCGCACCGAACTGCTGTTCATTCACCGCGCCGCTGCGCCGACCACGGACGAACATCGTCAGAGCTACCAGGCAATCGTCGACGCGTTGAGCGGTCGCACCGCGATCATCCGCACGCTGGATGTCGGCGCGGATAAGGAAGTCGACTATCTGACGCTGCCGCCCGAGCCGAATCCCGCGCTCGGCTTGCGCGGCATCCGCCTCGCGCAAGTGCGCCCGGACCTGCTCGACGACCAGTTGCGTGGTCTGCTCGCGGTCCAGCCTCTCGGCGCCGTGCGCATCCTGCTGCCGATGGTGACCGACGTCGGCGAATTGATCCGGATCCGCAAACGCATCGACGAATTCGCTCGCGAATCGGGCCGCACGGAGCCAATCGAAGTCGGTGTGATGATCGAAGTACCGTCGGCGGCGCTGCTTGCCGATCAACTCGCGCCACACGCGGATTTCCTCTCGATCGGCACCAACGATCTGACGCAATACACGCTCGCCATGGATCGTTGCCAGGCCGACCTCGCCGCCCAGGCGGACGGCTTGCATCCGGCTGTGCTGCGGTTGATCGCAGCCACCGTGCAAGGTGCCGACAAGCACGGCAAATGGGTCGGTGTGTGCGGCGCGCTGGCGGGCGATCCGCTCGCCATGCCGCTGCTTATCGGCCTTGGCGTAACCGAGCTTTCGGTGGACCCGGTGTCGGTGCCGGGCATCAAGGCGCGCGTGCGCAACCTCGATTATCAGCTGTGCCGTCAACGCGCCCAGGATGCACTGGCGCTCGAATCGGCGCAGGCGGTAAGAGCAGCAAGTCGCGAAACCTGGCCTTTGGACTGAACCCCACACGGTCCGCAGCCGGCTTCGCTCAATTATTAACCCGAGCTACAAGACTCAACGACGACGTTCGATAACGGCGTTCAACAACGACGTTCAACAAAGAGACAAAGGATTGGAGGTATCAATGGATGGGAATCCGTTTCTGAAAATTCAGCGGCTGGGACGCGCGCTGATGCTACCGATCGCGGTGCTGCCGGTTGCCGGCCTGCTGCTGCGACTCGGCCAGCCCGATGTGTTCAACATCAAGATGATCGCCGACGCCGGCGGCGCGATCTTCGACAACCTGCCGCTGCTGTTCGCGATCGGCGTGGCGGTCGGTTTCGCGAAAGACAACAACGGCGTGGCGGGTCTGGCTGGCGCGATCGGTTATCTGATCGAAGTCGCCGTGATGAAGGACATCAACGACAAGCTCAACATGGGCGTGTTGTCCGGGATCGTGGCGGGTATCGTCGCGGGCTTGCTGTACAACAGGTACAAGGACATCAAGCTGCCCGATTACCTCGCCTTCTTCGGAGGGAAACGCTTCGTGCCGATTGTCACGGGGGTAGTGTGCCTCGTGCTCGGCATAGCGTTCGGCTACGTGTGGCAACCGGTGCAAGCCGTGATCGATACGGCTGGCCACTGGCTCACCACCGCGGGCGCACTCGGCGCGTTCGTGTTCGGCGTGCTGAACCGTTTGCTGCTCGTCACGGGTTTGCATCACATCCTCAATTCGCTCACATGGTTCGTGTTCGGCACCTTCACGCCGCCGGGCGGCGCCGCGGTGACGGGCGACCTGCATCGCTTCTTCGCGGGCGACCCGACTGCGGGCACCTTCATGACGGGCTTCTTCCCGATCATGATGTTCGGCCTGCCGGCTGCCTGTCTTGCGATGTTCCATGAAGCGCCGAAGGAGCGCCGCGCGGTGGTCGGCGGCCTGCTGTTCTCGATGGCGCTCACGTCGTTCCTCACGGGCGTGACCGAGCCGATCGAATTCAGCTTCATGTTCCTCGCTCCGGTGCTGTACGTGATCCACGCGCTGCTGACGGGTCTCTCGCTCGCCATCTGTTCGGCGCTCGGTATTCACCTCGGCTTCACCTTCTCCGCGGGCGCAATCGACTACGTACTGAACTACGGCCTGTCGACGAGAGGCTGGTGGGCGATTCCGATCGGCCTCGTGTATATGGTGGTGTACTACGGCCTGTTCCGCTTCTTCATTCGTAAGTTCAACATGGCGACGCCGGGCCGCGAGCCGGCCGCAGCCGACGAACAGGCCGACTCGTTTGCCGCTGGCGGTTTCGTTTCGCCGGTCGCCGGTGCGGCCGTGCCGCGCGCGCAGCGTTATATCGCCGCGCTCGGCGGTGCAGCGAATCTGTCGGTGGTGGATGCGTGCACGACGCGTCTTCGTCTGTCGGTAGTCGATTCGAACAAGGTCTCCGAAAACGAACTGAAAACGATTGGCGCACGCGGCGTGCTCAAGCGCGGGTCGACCAATGTGCAGGTGATCATCGGACCGGAAGCGGACATCATCGCGGACGAAATCCGCACGGTGATCGCGCAAGGTGGCGGCGATGCGGTGAAGCAGGTGGCTGCTGCTCCGGCTCCTACTATGGCGGCTGCGCCGGTTACGCCGGCTATGGCATCGGGCACGCAAGGCGGCCCGCTCGATCCGGATCCGTTGCGCTGGCTCGCCGTGTTCGGCGGCGCGGGCAACGTAGTGTCGCTGGATGCGGTGGCGGCAACTCGTCTGCGTATCGTCGTGCGTGACCCGTCGGCGGTCGATCGTCAACGTCTGGCGACGCTCGATACGGCATGGGTCGCGGCGGACACGTTCCATATCGTCGTCGGCGATGCCGCGCAGCGCTACGCAGAAAAGCTGGCGACGCGTCTGTCGCCGGCTACGGGCGCCGGTGCGGCGCCGCTGCCCGCGTAATTCTATCGACGCTTCGAACCGCGCTGATTTCGGTCTATCGGGCGGTTCGGTTCGCAAGCCACGATGTTCGGGAAGCCTCCGTTTTAACCCCGGAGGCTTTTTTATGCACGGCAGTTACCGATATACGGCGGTGCGGCGCAGTAGCGCACACACGGTCTATTCTGAAAATAATTGGGTAAGCTAACTAATGACATTCGAGCGCCTTGTCATACCGGCAAGGCGTTTTCGTTCAAGCTCAGGAGTTACCCATGTCAATGCGAGCGGCAATCTGCCTCTTGTTCTTCCTGCCAGCCGGCGCTGCGTACGCCGGTGGCCAGTTCAATGTTCAATGCGCGTATTCGCACACGCTGCCGGACGATGCGATCGTCTTTCCGGGGCAGCCTGGCAGGGCCATGGTGCACGACTTTTTTGGCAACACGGGCGCGGATGCATATAGTACGTACTACTCCCTGAACGACAACAAGGTCACCACCTGTAATGTCGCGGCGGACCCTTCCTCGTACTGGGTTCCGCAATTGAAACGCGCGTCGGGGATTGTCGTGCCGGGCGATCAGAAGACCTACTACAAGAACGATCAGCCGGTGGTGCCGCTGCACACGATTCCCGATGGCCTGGAAATGCTGGCTGGCGATCACCGTTCATCCGTGCCCAAACCGCAGATCAACTATCTGTGCCGCGGCGGCTCCTACACCCAGATCGCGCCGACCAACTGCCCGGTCGTAACGGACAGCAGCGGCACTTACGCGCAGCTCGATATCTCGGTCCATTTTCCGGATTGCTGGGACGGCCGCACTCTTGTGCCGAGCATGGCCAGCCACATCATGAATATGGCCTACCGGCAGGCGGACGGAAAATGTCCGGCCGCCTATCCCGTCAAGATTCCGGAACTGCAACTCAATGTTGCGTACGACCTGGGGCAGGATTCTGACCTCTCCACCGCGCAATTGTCGATGGATCCGATTTTCGTGAATGGCACGTGGGTGCCGCAATGGGGAAGCCTGTATACCGCGCATGCGGACTTCATCAACGCGTGGAAAACCGATTCGCTGCAGTACGCCGTGGACAACTGCTCGAATGCGAACATGGCGTGCAGCAACAGCATCCCGACGTACTACTCGAAGGCCAGCGCCGATGTGTGGGTGGACGGCCGAGGCGTCACGCATGCGAGCGATAGCACGATGACCTCGGACGCGGGAAGTGTCGTGCTGATCAAAGTTCCGACGCCCATCAATCTGAAGGATTATCCGTACACCAACTCGTATCTGCAGACACTTGCGCAGAACGTCACGGACACGAGTGCGGTGACGCTGGATATCTACGCTGCTTCCACGAACTGGGACGATGTCGCCAACCTGCCGACGGCGGCCGCCTGCAACACGAACCAGCGAATCGGCGGCATCTACCTGGATAGTGCATTGCAGCCGCGCATCAACGACATCACGCGATACGTTGCATCGCAAGTCGCAGCGGGGGCGTCGCAAATCGGCGTGTGCATTCGCAACGCAACTGGCCGCACGATTCAGATCTCTTCACGCGACGGGACACGAACACCTGCGCTGTTCATGAAGTAATGTGGGCAACGTGAGAGCGGGCGTGACCGCTTCTCATCTAGCCACGCAAAAAACGGCACCTTGAACCTCGAGGTGCCGTTTCTTTTTTGCGTGGCTATTCGACCGGCGCGCGGCCGGTTGAGCATGCATCAATGCGTCTTATGCTTGCCTGCTTCCACCGGCCGACGCGATTCCAGCCACATCACGTTGATCATGCCGAACGCTAACGCCACGCCGATTCCGAGAATCCAACTGAAATACCACATCACAAACTCCTGTTAA